>JBAUOM010000545.1:0-4530 GCA_049579765.1 Xanthobacteraceae bacterium | reverse complement strand
ATGCCGCGTCCGCCGCCGGTGACGAAGGCATGCCTGCCCGCAAGCGCCATGCGTCTGCTCGCCGAATCCACAATGGACGCAAACATTTTAGGCTTAAAATTTTGAAGCCTCAAGCTTGTCGCGAGTTTATTTTAGGCCTAAAATATAATTCCTGCGACTCGCCCGATATCGCTCCGCCGCTGCTCCGGAGGAAGGCGCGCATGAAAGTCAACGTGATCGGCGCCGGCCCGGCCGGCCTCTATTTCGCGATCCTGCTTAAGAAGGCGTGGCCGTCGACCCGCATCACCGTCTTCGAGCGCAACCGGCCGGACGACACCTTCGGCTTTGGCGTGGTGTTTTCGGACCAGACGCTCGACACCTTCGAGACCCATGACCGCGAGAGCTACCGCGCCATCATCGGTCACTTCGCCTATTGGGACGACATCGAGATCCATTTTCGCGGCGCGACGCACCGCATCGGCGGCAACGGCTTCTGCGGCTGCTCGCGCGCCACGCTACTGAAGATTCTCGGCCGCCGCGCGCGCGCGCTCGGCGTCGAGATCGAGTATCAGACCGAGATGTCACCGCTCGATCCCGCGCTGCGCGACGCCGATCTCGTGGTGGCGGCCGACGGCATCAATTCGCGCCTGCGCGAGGCGTTCGCCGATCGCTTCGAGCCCAGCGTCGATCTGCGGCCGAACGTGTTCTCCTGGATGGGCTCGAGCAGGCCATTCGACGCCTTCACCTTCTTCTTCCGCCAGACCGAGCACGGGATTTTCATCGCCCATTGCTATCAGTACGAGCCGCAGCGCTCGACCTGGATCACGGAGACCGATCCGGACACCTTCCGGCGCTCCGGGCTCGACCAGCTCGACGAGGCGCAATCCGCGCGGTTCGTCGAGGAGCTGTTCCGCGAGGAACTGCAGGGCCATCGGCTGATCACCAATCGCTCGCTCTGGCGCAATTTTCCTACCATCCGCTGCCGGCGCTGGGTCGCTGACAACATGGTGCTGATCGGCGACGCCAAGGCGAGCGCGCACTTCTCGATCGGCTCCGGCACCAAGCTCGCGATGGAGGATGGGATCGCGCTTTACGAGGCGTTCCGCGCCACCGCCGCCCGCGCCTCCCTCTCCGGCGGCGACGTAGCGCCGGCGCTCGCCCATTTCGAGGCGCAGCGGCGCGACGAGGTGGAGAAGACGCAGCACTCCGCCGACGTCTCGCTGGTCTGGTTCGAGCACGTCGACCGCTTCTGGAACATGGACCCGACGCGCTTCGCCTTCGGCTTGATGACGCGCTCGAAGGCGATCACCTATGACAATCTCGCACTGCGGGCGCCCGCCTTCGTGCGGGAGGTCGACCAGGTGGTCGCGCGCGAAGCGCGCGCATTGGGCTTTCCAGCCGATACCGCCGAGCCGGTCGCGCCCATGTTCCAGCCGTTTCGGCTGCGCGGGCTCACGCTGGCAAACCGCGTGGTGGTGTCGCCGATGTGCCAGTACTCGGCGACCGACGGCATGCCCGGGGACTGGCATCTGGTGCATTACGGCGCGCGTGCCATCGGCGGCGCCGGCCTGATGTTCACCGAGATGACCGACGTGTCGCGGGACGCGCGCATCTCGCCCGGCTGCGCCGGCATCTACAACGACGCGCACGAAGCGGCGTGGACGCGCATCGTGGATTTCGTGCACGCGCAATCGAAGACGAAGTTCTGTCTGCAGCTCGGTCATGCCGGCCGCAAGGGCGCGACCAAGCTGATGTGGGAGGGGATCGACGAGCCGCTGGAGCAGGGCGGTTGGCCGATCATCTCGGCCTCGCCGCTGCCGTACTTCCCGCACAGCCCGATCCCGCGCGAGATGACCCGCGCCGACATGGAGGAGGTGATTGCCGACTACGCGGCGGCGGCAAAGCGCGGCGACCGCGCCGGCTTCGACATGCTCGAGCTGCATGCCGCGCACGGCTACCTGCTCGCGAGTTTCATCTCGCCGCTGACCAACCGCCGGGGCGACGAGTACGGCGGCGCGCTCGCAAACCGCCTGCGCTTTCCGCTCGAGGTGTTCCGGGCCATGCGCGCCGCCTGGCCGGACGACAAGCCGATGTCGGTGCGCATCTCCGCGACCGACTGGGTCGACGGCGGGCTGACCGGCGACGAGGCGGTCGAGGTCGCGCGTGCGTTCGCCGATGCCGGCTGCGACCTCATCGACGTCTCCACCGGGCAGACCACGCCGGAGGCGCAGCCGGTCTTCGGCCGCATGTTCCAGACCCCGTTCTCCGACCAGATCCGCAACGAAGCCGGCCTCGCCACCATGTGCGTCGGCGCCATCACCTCGGCCGACCAGGTCAACACCATCATCGCCGCCGGACGCGCCGACCTCGTCGCGCTGGCGCGGCCGCACCTGGTCGATCCCTACTTCACGATGAAGGCGGCGGCCTGGTACGGCGCGGCGGAGGTGTATTGCCCGCCGCAATATCTCGCCGGCAAGGAGCAGATGTTCCGTAACAGCGTGCGCGACCGCGAGGAGCTCGTGGAGTTGCGGCTCAAGGCCAAGCCGAAGGGTCATCGCGACAGCTGGAAGGAAGCGGCGGAGTAGCGCATACACTCAGACGTGTCGTCCCCGCGTAGGCGGGGACCCATATTCCAGAGACCGCAGTGTGTGGCACTATGGGTCCCCGCTTTCGCGGGGACGACAGCACGGCAAACGCGCTGCGTTTCTCTCAAGTGCGGGCACAGCGGAGTATCCTCATGCACGAAGCGCTCAACCACGCCAAGCTCGCGATGCTGTTCCGCAAGGAATTCGAGCTCTGCAACGTGCGCAAGGGCGAGACCCTGGTGCTGCTGAGCGATCTCGGCGCGCGCCGCGACTACGTCTCCGCCGCCTTCGCCGCCGCCGAGGATTTCGGCGCCGATGCCTACGAGATGTGCGTCAACGCCATGCCGTCGTGGACCAAGGTGGGGGTGGAGACCGTCGGGCGCTGCAAGGGTACGCTGGAGGCGATCAAGGCGGCCGACATGCTGGTCTGCCTGCACATCCCGCTGTTCACGCGCTGGCTCAAGGAGGCGCGCGACTCCGGCACCCGGGTGCTGATGGTCATCGACGCCCCCGACGAGCTCGAGACGCTGATGGCGCCTCCGGGGCTCAAGGAGGCGGTCGTGCATGCCGGCTCCCGGCTCGAGCGCGCCGGAACCATGCGCATCACTCGCCCCGGCGGCACCGACCTTACGGTCAAGCTCGGCGAATATCCGACCATGATCCAGTACGGATATTCCGAGACGCCGGGCCGCTTCGACCACTGGGGCGCCGGCCACGTACACACGTTTCCGAACGAAGGCTCCGCCAACGGCACGGTGGTGTTTGCGCCCGGCGATATCGTCGTGCTGCCGTATTGCCGCTACGTGCAGGACGAGGTGAGGCTCGACATCCGCGACGGCTTCATCCGCAAGATCGAGGGCGGCCTCGATGCCAAGCTGATGCGCGACTGGCTCGACGGCAACAAGGTGCACCCCGACGACATGGACGGCCATGCCATCTCCCATCTCGGCTGGGGGCTCAACCCGCAGGGACGTTGGGACGCGATCGCGCTCAACGGCGCCGATCCAATGCGTCACCACGCCGGCGCGCGCTGCTTCGCCGGGAATTTCCTGTTCTCGACCGGACCGAACTCGCAAGGCGGCGGCAAGCGCACGACCAAGGGACATTACGACGTACCGATGCGCGACTGCACCGTCGCGCTCGACAACGACGTCATCATCGAGCACGGCAAACTCACCGACGAGAAGATGCGGGTGGCGTTCGTTCCGCGTTGACGCGATGACCCATCCGGCCGCCAGCGTCGCCGGTGTCGGCAAGCGGTTCGGCGCCACGGTCGCGCTCGACGGCGTCGACTTCGACGTCGGCCGTGGCGAAATCCACGCCGTCGTCGGCGAGAACGGCGCCGGCAAGTCGACGTTGATCCGCATTCTTTCCGGCGTCCACCGGCCGGACGGTGGCGTCGTGCGGGTTGGCGGCGAGGAGCGGCACTTTGCGAGCCCGCACGACGCCATCGCGGCCGGCATCGTAACCATCCCGCAGGAGCTGCGCCTGGTGCCGGCGCTGTCGGTCGCGGAGAACGTCGCGCTCGGCGATCTGCCGGTACGGCGCTTCGGGCCGTTCGCCTTGGTCGATCGCGCGCGCATGCGCGCCGAGGCCCGCGCCGTCCTCGCCCAACTCGACTTCGACCCCGATCCCGATCGCATGGTCGCCTCGCTCAGCTTCGCCGAGCGGCAGCTCGTCGCGATTGCCAAGGCGCTGCGCCGGCAGTGCCGCGTCTTCATTCTCGACGAGCCGACGGCGGCGCTGGAACGGCGCGAGATCGACCGGCTGTTCGCGGTGCTCGCGCGCATGCAAGCGCAGGGCACCGCGATCGTCTACATCTCGCACCAGCTCGACGAGGTGGTCGCGATCGCCGGGCGCTGCACGGTGCTGCGCGACGGCCGAGTGGCGGCGGTGCGCTCGCGCGGCGCATTCTCCGTGAACGATCTGGTGGCGGCGATGACCGGACGCACGATGCAAGCGGACG
>JBAUOM010000544.1:0-10696 GCA_049579765.1 Xanthobacteraceae bacterium | reverse complement strand
ACCTCCCGACGACGGCGGGCATCTGCCTGCTTTCCTCTTGCGCCCGGTGCGGGTCAAGGCCTGAGGCGTCGACGTAGTCCGGCTTTTGCCTTCGCCGACGACTTTTCCGCTCCGCTCCTGGACGACTTCGCCGCTCCGCTCCTGCCGGCGGCCGCCAGCGCATCGCGCGCCCAGACGGCGAGTTCGTCCGGATCGTCGTAGAGCCGGTCTGGCATGCGCCGATAGGACATCACGCCCCGTCTGCCCGCCTTGGTCGCATAGGTGAACGGCGCGAGCCGCTCGCGCTCGAATGCCGGCGCGTTGTGCGCATCGGTCTTGAGGTAGATGACGCCGTCGGAAACGAGCGCAAACATCGTACCGTCGGCAAAAATGCCGGCGCCGCCGAACAGGCGGCGCACCTCGACCGGCCCGAAGACGCGGAACAATTCGCGGATGTCGTCCGGAGTCACTTGGGCGCCGCCTCCCGCGTGCTCGAGAGGAGCGATGGGCGGATTATTGCGTTTCGCTCGCGGGCTTGAGCTTGACCGATTCGCCGCAGCCGCAGGCGGAGGTCTGGTTCGGATTGTTGAACACGAACTGCGCCGACAGCTTCTCGGCCTTGTAGTCCATCTCGGTGCCGATCAGGAACAGCACGGCTTTGGGATCGATCAGCACCCGCACGCCCTTGTCCTCGACCACCTCGTCCGCCGGCTCCACCTTTTCGGCGTATTCCATGGTGTAGGCCATGCCGGCGCAACCGCCGTTCTTGACGCCGACGCGTACGCCGACGACCGGCTGCGCCGCATTCGCCATCACGTATTTGATGCGCTCGGCGGCCGCCTCGGTGAGACTGATCGCCTGCAGTTTCGGCCGCGGTGTGGCCATTGTACGGTCTCTCCTCTTGCCGGGTTCAAGGCCCGGCAGCGGAATGCGCTACGGCTGTAAGATAACGACGAATTTGCCGTTGTGAAGGCGGATGCGGCGCGCCCGCGGAGCCATTGGATGAATTCCAGGAGCGCATCGTCATATTCGCTAGTAAATCGCCCACAGTCCCGGCGTGGCCAGCTCCAGCAGGTGGCCGTCCGGGTCGCGGAAATAGATGCTGCGGCCGCCGCGCGACCAGTCGGTGCGGCCTTCGATGGCGATGCCCCGCTCGCGCAGCCTTTGCTCCCACTGCGGCAGCGCCTCGGCGGCCACCGCGAAGGCCATGTGCAGCGGCCCGTGGCCGTCGTGCGGGGGAATGGTGCCGCCCGGCATGCGCACGGTCTCGAGCGTGGCGCCGCGGCGAAACAGCAGCAACACGCTTTGCCCGCCGACGTCGTAGGCGCGAAAGCGGGCATCGCTGGTGAGCGCCGAAAGCCCGAGCACCTCCTCGTAAAAACGCGAAGCCCGGTCGAGGTCGTCGACATAGAGACAGGTCTCGATCACGCGGTCGAGCTGCACGCCTCACCACATGTTGAGGACGGCGCGGGCCTCGTCCGACATCCGGCTCGGGTCCCAGGGCGGGTCCCACACGATATCGACCTTGACCCCGCCGACGCCGGGAACGCTCGCGACCGCGTTCTCCACCATGGTCGGCAGTTCCTGCGCCGATGGGCAGTTGGGAGTGGTGAGCGTCATGTCGATCGCCACCGCACGGTCGTCGGCGATATCGATCCTGTAAATGAGGCCGAGCTCGTAGATGTCGGCGGGAATTTCCGGATCGTAGACGGTCTTGAGCGCAGCGATGATCTCGTCGGTCAGCCGCGTGAGCTCCGCCTCCGGCAGCGCCGTGGAAGTGCGGGTCTCGGCGCCGTCGGCCGTGGCGGGCTCGGCGGTGATGGCGGGCACGGTCGAAGGCAGCTTTCCGGCATCGTCGGTCATGCGAAGAATCCCTGCGCCTTGAGAAGGGCCTGCGCCAGGCAGTCGACCTCGGCACGCGAATTGTAGAGACCGAACGAGGCGCGGCAGGTGGCACTCACCCCGAAGCGGGCGAGCAGCGGCATCACGCAATGGGTGCCGGCGCGCACCGCGACGCCGGAACGGTCGATGATGGTCGCGACGTCGTGTGGATGGGCACCCTTCATCTCGAAGGAGACGATCGGACCCTTGTCCTTGGCGGTGCCGAAGATGCGCAACGAATTGATCTCGCGCAGCCGCTCTTGGGCATAGTCGACGAGCGCAGCCTCGTGCGTCCTGATCCGCGCCCGGCCGACCGAGCTGACATAATCGATGGCGGCGCCGAGCCCGATCGCCTGCACGATCGGCGGCGTGCCGGCCTCGAATTTGTGCGGCGGATCGCCGTAGGTGACGCGGTCCTCGAACACCTCGCGGATCATCTCGCCGCCGCCGTTGAACGGCGGCATGGCCTCGAGATGCTCGTATCTGCCGTAGAGCACGCCGATGCCGGTCGGCCCGTAGAGCTTGTGGCCGGTGACGGCGTAGAAGTCGCAGCCGATGTCCTGCACGTCGACGTCGAGGTGGACGGCGGCCTGCGCGCCGTCGAGCAGCACCGGGATGCCGCGCGCATGCGCGCGGCGCACCACCTCTTTCACCGGCACCAAGGTGCCGAGCATGTTCGACATGTGGGTGATCGCGACCATCTTGGTGCGCGCGGACAACAGCTTCTCGAATTCATCGACCAGAAAATTGCCGTCGTCGTCGACCGGGACCCATTTGATCACCGCGCCCTGGCGCTCGCGCAGGAAGTGCCACGGCACGATGTTGGAGTGGTGCTCCATGATCGAGAGCACGATCTCGTCGCCCGGCCCGACGCGCTCGCGCGCGAAGGTGTAGGCAACGAGGTTGATGGCCTCGGTGGCGTTGCGGGTGAAGATGATCTCTTCCTTGCGCGCGGCGTTGAGGAAGGCGCGCACCTTCTCGCGCGCGTCCTCATAGGCCTCGGTCGCGGCATTGGCGAGGTAGTGCAAGCCCCGGTGCACGTTGGCGTATTCGGCCGTGTAGGCATGCTGGAGGCGGTCGAGCACGGCCTTCGGCTTCTGTGCCGAGGCCGCGTTGTCGAGATAGACGAGCGGCTTGCCGTAGACCTGCATGGCGAGGATCGGGAAATCCTCGCGGATGCGGTCGACGTCGTAGGCGCCGTTGCTGACCGCCGGGTGCATCTTTTAACTCGCGATTCTCTCTCCTTCGTCATGCGCGGGCTTGACCCGCGCATCCATCTCTTTCGAGACAAGATGGATCGCCGGGTCAAGCCCGGCGATGACGGCTCCTAAGCTCCATATGCAAGAACATGTTCGTTACTTTCGCGTCTCGAGCCAGGCGGCGACGGCATCCATCAGCGCGTCGCGCAGCCCCGCATGCTCGATGCCTTCGATGGCCTCGCCGACGAAGGCCTGGATCAGCAGCGCCTCGGCTTCCTTCGCCGGAATGCCGCGCGCCTTGAGATAGAACAAGAGGTCCTCGTCGAGATCGCCCGAGGTCGCGCCGTGGCCGCACTGCACGTCGTCGGCGAAAATTTCGAGCTCGGGCTTGTTGTCGGCTTCCGCCGTCTCCGACAGGAGCAGCGCGTGCGTCGCCATCTTCGCGTCGGTCTTCTGCGCGCCCGGCCGCACGATGATCTTGCCCTGGAAGACGCCGCGGCTCTCCCCGTCGAGCACCGACTTGAACACTTCGCGGCTGGTGCAGTCCGCCACCGCGTGATCCGCCAGGATGGCGGTGTCGGCATGTTGCCGGCCCTTGAGCAGGCTGGCGCCGCGAATGCCGGCGACCGTGCCTTCGCCGGCGAAGCGAACGAATACCTGATTGCGCACCACGCCGCCGCCGGTCGTGAACAGGAACGCGTTGAAGCGGGCGTGCGCGCCGATCGACGCCATCAGCGTGGAAACGTGCAAGGCGCCCGCGCCGTCGCCGGTGATCTTCACGTGGTCGACATGCGCCTCGGCGGCGACCTCGAGCTCGAGCGCAGTATTCACCTGGTTCTCGTCGACGGCGGCGCCGAGGTGGCTTTCGACCAGCATCGCGCGCGCCCCCTTCTCTATCACCGCGAGCGAGCGGGTGAACACCGAAGCCGGCTCGTCGCCCGCGTTCACGAACACGAGATGCAGCGGCCGTGCGAGCGCGGCGCCGGCCGCCACGTGGATGACCGCGCCGTCGCCCATGAAGGCCGTGTTGAGCGCGACCGCGACGTCGTCGCTCGGCGCCGCCCTGCCGAGATGGACGAGCAGCTTCGGGTCGCCGGCCGCCAGCATCTGCGCCATCGAGCGGATGGTGAGGCCCGCCTCGAGCCCGTCGAGATCGGAGAGCTCCGGCACGAAAGCGCCGTCGACGAAGACAATGCGGCGCGCGTCGATCGCGGGAAGCGTGGCGAGCGCGTTTCCGGCGCGCCCCCTCGCCGCCGCGTCGGGCGCCGCCGCGAGCGGCAGAGCTTCGCGCATGAGGGCGCGCAGGTCGGTATATTTCCACTCCTCCACCCGCCGGTGCGGCAGACCTTCAGCCTCGAAGCGCCGGAAGGCGTTCTCGCGCAGCACCGCAACCGCCGCCGCGCCCGGAAGCGCGCGCTTGACTGTGGCGAAGCTCGCCGCCAGGGCGGTCTCGGCCCCGGTCTTGATAGGACGGATCTCGGCGTTCATCGCGATCTTACGCCATCTCTTCCTGGTACTGGACATAACCGGTGGCCTCGAGGTCGAGCGCCAGGCTTTTGTCCCCGGTGCGCACGATGCGGCCGCGCGAGAGCACGTGCACCACGTCCGGCACGATATAGTTGAGCAGCCGCTGGTAATGCGTGATCACCACGAAAGCACGATCGGGCGAGCGCAGCCGGTTGACGCCGTCGGCGACGATCTTGAGCGCGTCGATATCGAGGCCGGAATCGGTCTCGTCGAGCACGCACAGCCGCGGCTCGAGCAACGCCATCTGCAGGATCTCGTTGCGCTTCTTCTCCCCGCCGGAGAAGCCGACATTGACGCCGCGGCGCAGCATCTCCGGCTCGATGCCGAGCCGGCTCGCGACCGCGCGCACGCGCTTGAGGAACTCGGGCGTGGAGAGCTCCGCTTCGCCGCGCTGCTTGCGTTGCGCGTTGAGCGCGGTGCGCAGGAAGGTCATGGTGGCGACGCCGGGAATTTCGAGCGGATATTGGAAAGCGAGGAAGAGACCCTTGGCGGCGCGTTGCTCAGGCGCCAGCGCGAGGATGTCCTCGCCGTCGAGCAGCACTTCCCCTTGTGTGACCACATAGTCGGCCTTGCCGGCGAGCACGTGGGCGAGCGTCGACTTGCCCGAGCCGTTCGGGCCCATGATCGCGTGCACGCTGCCCTTGCTCACGGAGAGCTCGAGCCCATTGAGGATTTGCTTGCCGTCGACCTCGACGTGCAGATTCTTGACTTCCAGAAGATGCATGCTCGTCTCGCGCTTTAAGCGTCCTCGCCGTCGTAGTAATCGGCGGCTGTGATGCGGCCCAGGCCGACATAGGTCGCGGTCTTGAAGTCGGCGTTCTTCACGCCCGCGGCGACGGCGATCTTTCCCGAATCGGGATAGTCCACCACGTCGACCCCGGCCATGGTCGAGATGCCGAAATAGCGCAGCTCCTCGGAGCCGGTATTGACGAGCTGGTGCGCCTGGGTGCCGGCCGGCGCGGCGACGATGTCGCCGCTGCGGATCGGCAGCGTGCTGTCGCCGAAGCGGTACTCGCCCTTGCCGGACAGCACGAAGAACAACTCGTCCATCACGTGGTGACGGTGGAAAGGAAACGCCTTCTTGCCGGGCGGCACGACGTGCACCGCGCAACCCAGCCCGGCGAGCCCGAGCAGCGGCCCGACCCGGCCCCACTTGACCGCGAACTGCTTGCCGTTGCCGCGCTCGGCGAGCGGCACCTCGTCGATATTGATGATGGTCCGCTCGGTCATCCGACGCTGCCTTCAAGGCTGATCGAAATGAGCTTCTGCGCTTCGACCGCGAACTCCATCGGCAGCTGCTGCAACACGTCCTTGACGAAGCCGTTGACGACCAGCGCCACCGCGTCCTCCGCCGAGAGCCCGCGCTGCCGGCAGTAAAACAGCGTGTCCTCGGAAATCTTGGAGGTGGTGGCCTCGTGCTCGAATACCGCGGAGGAATTCTTGGCCTCGATATAGGGCGTGGTGTGGGCGCCGCATTGGCCGCCGATGAGCAGCGAGTCGCAGTTGGTGAAGTTGCGCGCGCCGGTGGCGCGGCGGTGGGCGGTGACGAGGCCGCGATAGGTGTTGTTGGATTTGCCCGCCGCAATGCCCTTGGAGATGATGCGGCTCGTCGTGTTCTTCCCGAGATGCAGCATCTTGGTGCCGGAATCGACCTGCTGGTGGCCGTTGGAAATGGCGATCGAGTAGAACTCGCCGCGGGAATTGTCGCCGCGCAGGATGCAGCTCGGATACTTCCAGGTGATGGCCGAGCCGGTCTCGAGCTGGGTCCAGGAAATCTTCGAGTTGGTGCCGCGGCAATCGCCGCGCTTGGTGACGAAATTGTAGACTCCGCCGCGGCCTTGCGCGTCGCCGGGATACCAGTTCTGGATGGTGGAATACTTGATCTCGGCGTCGTCGAGCGCGACGAGCTCGACCACCGCGGCATGCAGCTGGTTTTCGTCGCGCATGGGCGCGGTGCAGCCTTCGAGATAGCTCACATAGGCGCCCTTGTCGGCGATGATGAGCGTGCGCTCGAACTGGCCGGTGTTGCGCTCGTTGATGCGGAAATAGGTGGACAGCTCCATCGGGCAGCGCACGCCCGGCGGCACGTAGACGAAGGAGCCGTCGGAGAACACCGCCGAGTTGAGCGTGGCGAAGAAATTGTCGGACACCGGCACCACGGTACCGAGATACTTTTTCACCAGTTCGGGATGCTTCTGCAGCGCCTCGGAGATCGGGCAGAAGATCACGCCGGCCTTGGCGAGCTCCGCCTGGAAGGTGGTCGCAACCGACACCGAGTCGAACACGGCATCGACCGCCACGCGGCCGTAGCCGTTGCCGGGCGCGTCCTCGCCCTCGGCCTCGGGCTTCTCGATACCGAGCAGCGCTTCCCGCTCGCGCAGCGGGATGCCGAGCTTCTCGTAGGTCTTGAGGATCTCGGGATCGATCTCGTCGAGCGACTTGGGCCCCGCCTTCTTCTTCGGGGCGGAATAGTAGTAGAGGTCCTGGTAATCGATGGGGCCATAGCTCACGCGCGCCCAGCCCGGCTCACGCATGGTCAGCCAGCGGCGATAGGCGTCGAGCCGCCAGGCGAGCATCCACTCGGGCTCGTTCTTCTTCGCCGAGATGAAGCGGACGATATCCTCGGAAAGGCCCTTCGGAGCCTTGTCGGATTCGATATCCGTGACGAACCCGTATTTATACTGGTCGACGTCGAGGCGACGGACGCGTTCGACGGTCTCTTGTACGGCCGGCATTCTTCCCTCCGCTGCGGTTTCAAGGACCGCGGGTTGGATCAGTCGGTTATGGTCGTGCTCGTATCCGGCGTGCCTTCACCCTCGCTGGCGCTTCACGCGGCAATGCGTTTTGATCTCTTCTTAACTAATGCTCCAAACACCTTAATCCAAGCTTGAATGAAGCGATCGATGTCGGATTCCGTCGTTGTCGGGCCTAAGCTCGCGCGCACGGCCGCCCGTGCGAGTTCCGCCGCCGCCCCCATCGCGGCCAGCACGTGGGAAGGCTGGACCTTGCCGGACGAGCAGGCGGCGCCCGACGAGACGGCAACCCCTGCGAGATCGAACGCGATGACGGCGGTTTCCGCCTTCATCTCGGGAACCGCGAACAGCGTCGTATTGGGCAGCCGCTCGACCGCGGCACCGAAGATGATGGCCTCGGGGGAGGCGGCCTTGAGCCCCGCTTCGAGCCGATCGCGGAGCGCAGCCATGCGGGCGGCCTCAATCGCAAGCCCGGCGTGGGCGGCCGCTGCCGCGGCGCCGAAGCCGGCGATGCCTGCCACATTCTCGGTGCCCGCCCGTGCGCCGCGCTCCTGACCGCCGCCCCGAATGAGAGGATCGGGAAACGGCACGGCCGCGTTGCGTCTGACGAGCGCGCCCACGCCCTTGGGGGCGCCGATCTTGTGCCCCGAAACGGTCAGAAGGTCTGCTTCCAGGACATTGATATCGCAAGGAATCCGCCCTGCGCCCTGCACCGCGTCGACGTGCAGGAGCCCGCCCGCCGCGTGGATTAGGCGGGCGGCCGCAGAAACCGGTTGAACAACACCGGTTTCATTGTTGGCAAGCATGAGCGAAACCAGCACGCGGCCCGCGGGCAAAGCGAGCCGGCGCTCGAGCGCCGCCAAGTCTAGTCGCCCATCCGCGGTCACCTCCAGGCGCTCGACGGCCGCCGGGGGAAAGCGTCCCCCCGCCAGCACGGACGGGTGCTCGATGGCGGAAACGAGGAGCCGGTCGCTTAGTGGCGCCGCGGCGGCTGCGTTCGTCGGCGCGAGCGCCAGCATGTTGGCCTCGGTGCCGCCGGAGGTGAACACGACGTTGCGCGGATCGGCCCCCACCAGCGCGGCCACGTTCTCGCGTGCCTCCTCGATCAGGTGGCGCGCAAGGCGCCCTTCGGCGTGGACCGAGGACGGATTGCCGGTCGCATCGAGCGCGGCAAGCATCGCGGCGCGCGCCTGCGGTCGTAGCGGGGCGGTAGCGTTCCAGTCGAAATAGAGCCGGTCGGTCATGATTTCGATCGAAGGTGCGGCACACTTGTAGTCCAGGCGGGCGGCGCGCCCAACACCCTTCGAAACACTTGCTTCTTGCCCCCGCACCCGTGTTAGAAAGCGCCCGCCGTCGCCTCCCGCCGCCTGGCGTCGAGGGCGCTGTTCGCCAAAATCTGGAATGGTTATAAATGCTTACGTGCACTCGCTGCGGCCGTCAAGCGTACTCTGACGGGCAGGCCGGCATGCGTCGCCGTTAAACCACGCAATCGAGGTTCGAAACATTCATGCCCGAGGTCATCTTCACGGGCGCCGCCGGGCGCATCGAGGGACGATACCACCCGGCCCGGCAGAAGAACGCCCCGATCGGAATCGTGCTGCATCCCCATCCGCAATTCGGCGGCACGATGAACCACCAGATCGTCTATCAGCTTTATTACGCCTTCGTGCACCGGAACTTTTCCGTCCTGCGCTTCAACTTCCGCGGGGTCGGGAGGAGCCAGGGCTCGTTCGATCATGGGCAGGGGGAACTCTCCGACGCGGCCTCGGCGCTCGACTGGGCACAGTCGATCAATCCGGAAGCCAGAAGCTGCTGGATCGCGGGCTTTTCCTTCGGTGCCTGGATCGGCATGCAACTGCTCATGCGACGGCCCGAAATCGAGGGCTTCATCTCGATCGCCCCGCCCGCCAATCTTTACGATTTCTCGTTCCTTGCCCCCTGCCCTTCGTCCGGCATGATCGTGCATGGCGACCGGGACGCGGTCGTGCCTTACAAGGATGTCACCGGCCTGGTCGACAAGCTCAAGACCCAAAAGGGCATCGTGATCGAGCAGAAGGTCATCCAGGGCGCCAACCATTTCTTCGACGGCAAGGTCGATACGCTGATGCAGGCGGTGGGGATTTATCTCGACAAGCGTCTCAAGATCGAGCGTAAGCCGAGCGCGGCTTGAGCGGCATCGGATCGTGCCTGCGCTCGCCGCGGCACGGCGAGAGCGCGAAGGATGTGGCTGCTCGTCATTCTCGCTTTCCTCCTCGTGATCGGCGCCGCCGGTTACGGCGCCCTCCACTACATGACGGCGGTGCCCGGCGCGTCCCATCGCGGCGCGCTGCCGCCGCTCACAGCCGAGGAGGCAGCGCTGGCGGTGCGGCTCGAGCGGCACATCGCCGCGATCGCCGCCCGCGAGCACAACGTCGCCCACCATGACGCGCTGGAGCAGGTCGCCCGCTACATCGAAGCGACGCTCGCGGCGCTCGGCTATGCGGTCGGCGGCCAGGCGTTTTTCACGGACGGCAAACCGGTTCGCAACATCGACGCGACGATAGAGGCGGCCGCGGCAGCCGATCCCGAGGTCATCGTGGTCGGTGCCCACTACGACAGCGCCCGCGGCTGCCCTGGCGCCAACGACAACGGCAGCGGCGCGGCGGCGGTTCTCGAGCTCGCGCGGCTGCTGCGCGACCTCCAGGGCGCAAGCGGCAAACGCGTCCGCCTAGCGCTATTCGTCAATGAAGAGCCGCCCTATTTCCGCACCGAGGCCATGGGGAGCCTCGTTTACGCGCGGGCCCTCGTGCAGCGCCAGGAGCGGGTTGTCGCGATGTATTCGCTCGAGACCATCGGGTTCTACTCGAGCGAACGTGGAAGCCAAGCCTATCCCGCGCCGTTCGGGCTCATCTTTCCGGACCGCGGGGACTTCGTGGCGTTCGTCGGCCTGCTGGGCTCGCGCGCGCTCCTGCGAAAGACCGTACGCTCGTTTCGCGCGCACACCTCGTTCCCGAGCATCGGCGGCGTGGCACCAGGCTTCGTGCCCGGGATCGCCTGGTCCGATCATTGGGCCTTCGCCGCCCAAGGCTTTCAGGCGGTTATGATCACCGACACGGCACCATTCCGCTATCCGCATTACCACCTGCCGAGCGATACGCCGGACAAGGTCGACACGGAAAATCTCGCGCGGGTGGTGAAGGGGATCGAGCGCGTCATCCGTGACCTCGCGCGCTGAGGTGATTCATGGCCGACGGGCATGGTGCCGCCGGCCCTGCGCCACCGCCCGCCTAGAGCGGGATGATTTTTCGTCGAATCATCATCCCGCTCTAAGCTTTTGTTTTGCGCGTGATCTTTTCCGAAAACCGGTATCCACTTTTC
>JBAUOM010000543.1:0-36571 GCA_049579765.1 Xanthobacteraceae bacterium | reverse complement strand
TGCAAAAACGCCGATCCCGACGCCTTTATGCCCCGTGCTTGCGCGCTCCGCCCGCCCGACCCGCCTCGAGCAACGGCTCGCGGTCGCCGGCAGCTAGAGCGGGATGACTTTTCTTCGAATCGTCATCCCGATCTAGCTTCTTGTCTGAGCATGATCTTTTCCGAAAACCGCTGCACACTTTTCGGGATCATGCTTTAGAGTTGCCCGACGCGTCAGGGCGCAGTGGCCCTCCTGCGACGCGGGACCTGCTTCAAAAAGTCCTCCAACGCAACTGTTGAGATGCGCAAGACTTCGATACAGTCGGCGACGTCGTGAGCGGCGCGAACGCGAAGCGGTATCGAAGGGGCATCGCCCTTTCTGCAATCCCGTCACGGCGCCCGATAATCACCTTTGGGAGGACAAATGAGCTGGCATCCGGCTATTCGGCTTTGCTCTGCGGCGATCCTTGGCTTGCAGGCGCTCTCGGCGGCAGGCGCGCAGGAATTTCCGAGCCGGCCGATCACCATCATGGTCGGTCTCTCCGCCGGCGGTATCACCGACGTGACGGCGCGCATCTATGCCGAGGCGGTTTCGGCCAGCATCGGGCAGCGGATGATCATAGAAAATCGCCAGGGTGCCGGTGGAGCGGTTGCTGCCGCCGCCGTCCAGAATGCAGCCCCGGACGGCTACTCGCTGCTGGTGTTCTCCGGCTCGCAACACGCGGCGGTGCCGGCGGTCCAATCGGCGCCCTATGATCCGATCAAGGGATTTCAGCCGATTACCTTGCTGTTCGATCTCGCGGCCTTGGTTGCCGTGCCGGTCACGAGCCCGGCGAACAACGTGGCAGAGCTGCTGGAATATGGGAAGAAGAAGCCGGGCGGTCTGCTCTTCGGCTCGCCGGGCGTCGGCACTCCCTCGCATCTGCTCGCAGCCAAGATCAGCGAGGCGACCAAGACTCCCATGCAATACGTGCATTACCGCGGCGGCGCTCCCATGATGGCCGACCTCGTCACCGGACGGGTCGACTTCGCGCTCGCGTCCTACACCGTATCAAAGGGTTTCTTCGTGGAGAAGAAACTGAAAGCTTTGGCCGTCGATGCGGACGCCCGTCTGGGCGTGATGCCGGACGTCCCGACCCTGACGGAAGCGGGACTGGGTCAGACCAAGGTGGCGAGCTGGTTCGCGCTCGCGGCTCCGGCGGGGACACCCAACACCATCGTGCAAAAATTGCGCGACGAGTTCGTCAAAGCCTCGCGCAATCCGGAATTGCAGCGACGACTGGCGGAGAACGGCACCCTCATCCACACCAGCACGCCCGAGCAGATGGCCAAGCTCCTCGCCGCGGAAGTGGAAAGCACAAATCAGCTTGTGAATTCCCTGCACTTGCGGCAGTAGCGACATTCAAGCGCCGTCTCTGCCGGCCAAGGTTCCGTGCCGAAACGGCGCGTAATGCCCGACGTCGCGGCCTTCCCGCCTATGCCCCTCGCCTGACACGCCGGCGCGGAGCACCACGCGGCATGGGCGACCGTAACATCCTCGGATTGCCCCGCGTCCGGACATTGCAATGGCCAAATTGGCGGGCCGGTCATGCCGTCGCGGAATGCCGGCCAGGGCACTACCATGCCATAAGCATCCGCACTGCCGCGTTCGCGGCCCATCGGTTGCCCCGCAAAAGAGCATGCCCGTTGATCATATCGCGCGCGCGTCGCAGATCGGATCGGCACAGTTCTCGTAACAAGCGGGACGTTCGCAAGGCACCCTTGCGCGCATGCTGAATGCGCCCTCGCGGCGCCGGTCGAGGCCAGGGCCGCCAATCTCCGAGCCCGAGACGGATGGCGTGAGCGAAGCGAGCAGCCCGGAACTGATCGTGTCGGCGAAGCAGGAGCGGCGCGAGCACGTTCCGCTCGGCATTGTCTATATGATCGGCGCGACCATCGTGTTCGCGGCCTCGAGCGCCGCCTCGAAATGGCTGGTCGCGAGCTATCCGATCGGTGAGGTCCTGTTCACCCGCACCGCGGTCGCGCTCGTCACTTGCGCGCTGTTCATCCTGCCGCAAACCGGGCTCGCGGTGTTCCGCACGCAGCGCCTGCGTCACCACGTGATGCGTTCGGTGTCACAGGGCTTTTCTCAGACCTTTCTGCTCATCGCGTTCAGCCTGATGCCGCTGGCAGGAGCCATCGCCATCAACTTTTCCGCGCCGCTGTTCACGACATTGGTCTCGGCCCTGCTGCTCAAGGAAGCGGTCGGGCCGGCGCGCTGGGCGGCGCTGCTGGTCGGCTTCTGCGGCGTACTCATCGTCGCCAATCCGGGCACCGAAACGTTCCAGATCGGCGCGGCCTTCGCGCTCGCGAACGCCGTGCTTTACGGATCGGTAACCGTCGGCGTGCGCGGAATGACTGCGACCGAATCGGCCGAGACGCTGACGCTCTATCAGCTGGCGCTGCTCACGGCGCTGTTCGCGCTCATGTTGCCCCTGGGATGGGTGGCGCCCACGCCGTTCGACGCCGGATGGATCGTCTTCAACGGGGTCTCCAACGCCGTCGGGCAATATTGGTGGACGCGCGCGCTGCACCTCGCTCCCGCTTCGGCGGTGGCGCCGTTCTTCTATCTCTCGCTCGTTTGGGCAAGCATCCTGGGCTTTGCAATCTGGGGCGAGGTCCCCACCCTCTCCCTGGCGATCGGCTCCGCCGTGGTGGTTGCGTCCGGTCTGTTCCTGCTGTGGCGGGAGAGTAATGCTCGCCAAGCGAAGCTGCCTGCGAACGAGTGAGCGACCGGGCGGATGCCGTCCCTCGCGCGCCCACCGCATGCACGCAGACCCCGGGCGAGCATCGGTCGTCCCGCCGACAAGGTCGGCGGTAGCGGGGCTTGCCGCGGACAAGTTTGCGCAGTCTGTGCATGCTTGACGGCGTTGCGCGAATGGATCGAAGATGCCGGCATGTGCGGGGCGGCCGTAACGGGAGATGCGGGTCGAGACTTGGCATGAGACGAGTCATTGCGTCGCTTTGCATATGCTGGTCCGCCTATTGCGGGATCGAATCCAATACCGCCCCGCTGGCGTTCGGGATGAGCCCCGAGCAGGCGTCGCTCGCGTTGGGCGTACCCCTTGTCTACTACTCCGGGCGGCCTGGCTCGGAAATCTATCTCGCATACGGATCGCCGGGTATTCCCGGCTTCTATCCGGTCGACTCGGCACTGGCGCTGCAGTTCCGCAACGGGCAGTTGACGGGCTGGAAGAAGGATTGGCGCCTACGCCGCCCGTGGCCGTTCTGAAGGCCGCATCCCGGCATCCATGGTCGCACTCTCCATCCTAGATCTCTCGCCGGTCGCCGCCGGGTCGTCCGGCGCGGTCGCGTTGCGCAACTCGCTCGACCTTGCGCGACTCGCCGACGACCTCGGCTTCAGCCGCTACTGGGTTGCCGAGCACCATAATCTGCCTTCGATCGCGAGCTCGGCGCCGGAGATCATGATCGGGCTCATCGCGGCGGCGACTGGTCGCATCCGCGTGGGCTCCGGCGGCGTCATGCTGCCCAACCATGCGCCGCTCATGGTCGCCGAACGCTTCAAGGTGTTGGAGGGGCTGTTTCCCGGACGCATCGATCTCGGGCTCGGCCGAGCGCCGGGCACCGATCCCGTGACCTCGTACGCGCTGCGGCGGCGGCAGGATGCCGGCGGCGATGATGATTTCCTCGATCGCTTCCAGGAGTTGATCCTGTTCGAGACCCGCGCCTTTCCGGAAGGACACCCGTTTCGCTCCGTGCGCGCCATGCCGGAGGACGTCGCGTTGCCGCCGATCTGGCTGCTGGGATCGAGCAGCTACAGTGCGCAATTGGCCGCCATCGTCGGCGCCGGGTTTGCCTTCGCGCACCATTTCGCCGAGCACGATGCCGTCGCCGCCATGCTGAGCTATCGGGACCAGTTCAGGCCGTCGGCGACGCGCGCCGCGCCGGAAGACGCGCGTGAACGCGCTGATGACACTCGCCCTGAACCGGGCTCGTCGGCTCGCGCCACGCCCTATGCCATTCTTGCCTGCGCCGCGGTGTGCGCCGATACCGACGCCGAGGCGGAGCGGCTCGCGTCGACCATCGACCTCAACTTCATACGCCGGAGGCGCGGCGAATATCTACCGTTCGCCAGCCCGGAGGAGGCCATGGCCTATCCCTATTCGCCGGCCGAGCGCACGCTGATCGCGCGCAATCGCTCCCGCCTGTTCGTCGGCACCAAGGCGAAGGTGCTAGCGGAGCTGATGGCGATGGTCGCGGCAACCAAAGCCGACGAGGTGATGGTCACGACCATGCTCTATGATCACGCCGCGCGGCGGCACTCCTACGAGCTGCTGGCCGAGGCGTTCGGCTTGCACGGTGGCGACGTTGCGGGCGAAATCACTTCGCGATGAATGGCGGGCTCGCTTTGGGCGCCAGTTCGCTTACCCGAGAGGTCCGCCGTTTTCGGCGCCCACGTGCACACATCGCCGGAACCTGCCGCGCTGGTTCCATCCAGCCGCCATGAGCCGCGCCCGTCCCGGGTGCAGTTGCTTTGTCGCGGCGAAAGCGTGACATTGCGCGGTCCGAAGCCGGGACATGGTATTGCGCCCGGCCTTGCATCATTCAGAGGAGGTCCTCTTGGGTAAGCAGTTCTCGCTCACGTCAGCCGACAAGTTTCAGTTGGGTGCCTACCGTGCCGATCCTTCCGGTCCCGCCAAAGGCGGCATCGTGGTCATCCAGGAAATCTTCGGCGTCAATCATCACATCCGGGCGGTCTGCGACCGGCTCGCGAGCGAAGGCTACGCCGCGGTGGCGCCGGCCTTGTTCGACCGCCAAACGAAGAACTTCGAATGCGGCTATACGCCGGACGAAATCGCCAACGCGCGCAAGTTCGTCGCCAATCCGGATTGGGGCGCGATGCTGCGCGACACGCAAGCTGCGATCGACGAGCTCAAGAGCAGCGGCCCGGTCGCCATCATGGGCTTCTGCATGGGCGGCACCATCGCCTTCCTGGCGGCCTGCAAGCTCAATGGTCTCGCGGCGGCCGTATGCTACTACGGCGGCCAGATCGCCAAGAATGCCGATGAGAAGCCGAAAGTGCCGACCCTGATGCATTTCGGCGAGAAGGACGCCTCAATCCCGATGACCGACGTCGAGATGATCAAGCAGAAGCGCGGCGGCGACACGGAAATCTACGTTTATCCTGACGCGCAGCACGGCTTCCACTGCGACGAGCGCGGAAGCTTCCATGCCGCGAGCGCCAAGACCGCGTGGGAACGCACCATGGACTTTCTGCGCAAGCATCTGAAGAAGTAAGAACAGGAGCCGAGCGCCCGGCGATCGGCCTCGCGGCGGACACGCATCTGCTCCTGTTTGCGCCGAAGTCGGATTTATCCGACATCGGCCGGCCTCAAGACCCGCACCGCCTGGGCCGGTCGCGCAGGCTTGACTGCCAGCAGAGCAGGACGGAGCGAGCGCGACGGGGCGCAAGCGGCGTTTCCGGTACCGGCCACACCGTTGCCCCGCGTCTGGTCAGCAGGGGCTGTCCGCGAATCTCGCCAGCGATCGCCGGTGCACCCGACGCGTTGTCACATTTACGCGGGCTGCGCCGACTTGTCCGCGATGCCGATTGGGCAGCTCACGCCGGTGCCGCCGAGACCGCAATAGCCCATCGGATTCTTCGCCAGATATTGCTGATGGTAATCCTCGGCGAAGTAGAAGGGCGGCGCATCGAGAATTTCGCTGGTGACCGCACCGAAGCGCCGCGCCTTGAGCTCGTGCTCGTAGCGCGCCTTCGAAGCTTCCGCGGCCTCGCGCTGCGCGGGCGTGAACACGTAGATGCCGGAGCGGTATTGCGTGCCCACGTCGTTGCCCTGGCGCATGCCGTGGGTCGGGTCGTGGTTCTCCCAGAATGCCTTGAGCAACCGTTCGTAGGAGATCTTTTTCGGATCGAAGACCACCAGCACAACCTCGTTGTGGCCGGTGCGCCCGCTGCAGACCTCCTCGTAGGTCGGGTTGGGCGTGTGGCCCGCGGCGTAGCCAACGGCGGTGATATGAATGCCCTCGCCCAACTCCCAAAACTTGCGCTCGGATCCCCAGAAGCAGCCCATGCCGAACATCGCGCTCTCCAGGCCCTCGGGATACGGCCCCTTGAGCGGTCGATGAAAGATGAAATGCTCCCGTGCGGTCGGGATCGGCGTGGAACGGCCGGGCAACGCTTCCGCCGCCGACGGCATTTCGAGCTTCTTCTTGAACATGAACATGGGTGACGTCTCCCGTGGTCGTCCCCGCAATATAGGCGCGGGCGGTCCGGTCCGCACCCGTCTTCCCATCGCTCGCTCATCACATCCCGGCGTCGCCGCAGCGCACAGGGGTCGCGGCCGCGCCATCGGGGCCGATCCCGCACAAGGCGGTTTCGCGTGTACTCGCAAAGCCCTATGCTCGGATCGCACACGAATGCCGTGCCCGTTCCGAGGACGGCAAAAACCAGCTGGGAGGAATATATGCGTAGTTTCGCGGTGACCTGGCTCGCCGCCTGCGCGGCGGTCGTGGTGGCCGGGCAAGCCTCGGCGCAAGCGCCGGCACCCGCCGCGGTCCCCGATCAGATGCCGTTCGATATTCCGTATGGCCCCTCGATCACCGCCGACCGCGCGGCGCAGGTCGTCGCCGCCGCCGTAGCCGAGGCCAAGACGTCCCCGCGCAACTGGAAGCTCGCGATCGCGGTCGTCGATCCGAGCGGCGACCTCGTCTACTTCTACAAGATGGACCAAACGCAGGCGGCGTCGATCGGGATCGCGCAGGGCAAGGCTCGCACTGCGGCACGGTTCCAGCGTCCGTCCGGCGCCTTCTTCCATCTCATGCAGACGCCGGCCGGTGCGTTTGCCCCCACGCTCGATCCGACGCTCGTCGCCTCGCACGGCGGCTTCCCGCTGGTCGAGAACGGCAAGATCATTGGGGCGATCGGCTGCAGCGGCGCCACCGGCGACCAAGACGGCGCGGCCTGCAAGGCCGGTGCCGATAGCGTCAAATAAAGGTGGCTGAAGGCTGATATCGGACCGCGGCCCTGGCGCTGCGGTCCGTCGTTTTTAATCCCGCGCGTATCCGATCAGCGGCTTCTTCTTGCGGCCAAGGAGGATCAGGAGGGCGCCGACAATGGCCAGCACGAGCGAGACCGGTTGCTGGAGAAAATAAGGCTGGATGACGTCGTTCCAGACCCATGCGCCTGCCAGTCCCTCGACAGCGGGCTGCAGGGCCGAGAGCGAGCTTTGGTGGATATTGTCCCAGGTCGCCCCGACGCTGCTGATGTAGACGGTCTGGTCGGCGATGGACTTGGTGCCGTCGTGGACCAGGAACAGAAAGCCCAAGGCCAGCGACACAAGGCCGACGAACCGAAGTACAAAGCGAATCATGGCTTGGCCGTTCCACGCGCAGAGAAATATGCGTCGCCCATCTACCGATTACCCTGCTCGCCCGCGCCGTTCAATTGCCGCCCGTTCGGACAACCTATCGCTGTGGACGAAACCATGTCGGCGCCCGCATGATGGCGGGGATGGGGCCGGATCACGAGTTCATCGCTTTCGCGCCAACGCCGGGCACTCCTTTCGCCATCCAAGGCGATCGGGACGTTCGTCGGAAGCTTCAGCAAGGGGTTGAGATGTCTTCGAAAAACGACGGCCGCGGGACGCGACCGACCTTCACCGACCAGGAAGCGCTGCTGTTCCATAGCCAAGGCCGTCCCGGCAAGCTCGAAGTGGTGGCCACCAAGCCGATGGCGACCCAGCGTGATCTGTCGCTGGCCTATTCTCCTGGCGTGGCCATCCCGGTGCTGGCCATCGCGGAGGATGAAGACCGAGCCTTCGATTACACCACCAAAGGCAATTTCGTCGCCGTGATCACCAACGGCACGGCCATCCTCGGCCTGGGCAATCGCGGCGCGCTGGCAGCAAAACCGGTGATGGAAGGCAAGGCGGTGCTGTTCAAGCGCTTCGCCGACATCGATTCGATCGATCTCGAAGTATCGTCCGAAGACCCCGACGAGATCGTCAACTGCGTCAAGCTGCTCGGCAAGAGCTGGGGTGGCATCAATCTCGAGGACATTCGCGCCCCGGAATGCTTCGTCATCGAGCAACGGTTGCGGGAACTGCTCGACATTCCGGTGTTCCATGACGACCAGCACGGCACCGCGATCATCGCGGCGGCGGGTCTGATCAACGCGCTCGATCTCACCGAGCGCGACATCAAGACCACCAAGCTCGTGTGCAATGGCGCCGGCGCCGCCGGCATCGCCTGCCTCGAATTGCTCAAGGCGATCGGCTTCACCCCCGACAACATCATCCTCTGCGACACGAAAGGCGTCATTTATCAGGGCCGCGCCGAGGGCATGAACCAGTGGAAGTCGGCGCATGCGGCGAAAACCTCCGCCCGCACGCTGGCACAGGCGTTGGCCGGCGCCGACGTCTTCTTCGGGCTCTCCGCCAAAGGCGCGGTGACGAAGGAGATGGTGAAATCGATGGCGCCCAAGCCGATCATCTTCGCAATGGCCAATCCGGATCCGGAAATCACGCCGGAAGAAGTGGCCGAGGTGCGCAGCGATGCGATCATGGCCACGGGTCGCTCGGACTACCCCAACCAGATCAACAACGTGCTGGGCTTTCCCTACATCTTTCGCGGCGCCCTCGACGTGCGCGCGACCGCCATCAACATGGAGATGAAGATCGCCGCCGCCAACGCGCTCGCCCAGCTCGCGCGCGAGGACGTTCCCGACGAGGTCGCCGCCGCCTATGGCAGCCGGCCGAAATACGGTCCCGAATACATCATTCCGGTGCCGTTCGACCCGCGGTTGATCTCGTTCGTCCCACCCGCCATCGCCAACGCCGCCATGGACACGGGCGTGGCCCGGCGTCCGATCGTCGACATGGATGCTTACCGGGCGCAGCTGCGCTCCCGCCGCGACCCGGTGGCCGGCGTTCTGCAACGCGTCTACGAGCGGCTGCGGCGACGGCCGCAGCGCGTCGTCTTCGCCGAGGGCGAGGAGGAACAGGTGATCCGCGCCGCCGCGAGCTTCGTCCACGAGGGGCTCGGTACCGCGCTGCTTGTCGGCCGCGAGGACCGCGTGCGCGAGAGCGCGCAAGGTCTCGGCATCGAGCTCGGCGGCAGCATCGAGATCATCAATGCGCGGCTCTCGCATCGCAACGCAGCCTATGCCGCCTTTCTCTACGAGCGGCTGCAGCGCGAGGGTTTTCTCCAGCGTGACGTGCAGCGCTTGGTCAACCAGGACCGCAACCATTTCGCCGCCTGCATGGTCGCGCTCGGAGACGCCGATGCCATGGTGACCGGCGTCACGCGCAACTTCTCGGTCGCGCTCGAGGACATCCGCCGCTGCATCGATCCCAAGCCCGGCCATCGGGTGATGGGCGTGTCGCTGGTGCTTGCACGCGGGCGCACGGTGCTCGTCGCCGACACCGCGGTCACGGAAATGCCAAGTGCCAACATCCTGGCCGACATCGCGGTCGAGGCGGCCGGGGTTGCGCGCCGCTTCGGCTACGAGCCGCGGATCGCGTTGCTGGCGTTCTCGACCTTCGGCCATCCACCGGGCGAGCGCGCGGCGCACGTGCAAGGCGCCGTGCGCATTCTCGACGAACGCCGCGTCGATTTCGAATACGACGGCGACATGGCGGCGGACGTCGCGCTCAATATGGAGTTGCGCGAGGCTTATCCGTTCTGCCGCCTGTCGGGGCCGGCAAATGTGCTCATCATGCCGGCATTCCATTCCGCCTCGATTTCGACCAAGCTGCTGCAGGAGCTGGGTGGGGCGACCGTGATCGGTCCGATCCTGGTCGGGCTCGACCGCTCGGTACAGATCGTGCCGCTCTCGGCCAACGATGCCCAGCTCGTCAACATGGCCGCGCTCGCGGCATTCAACGTCGGCGGATGACCGGAAGAGGGTTCGGATGACAGTCGTCCGTCCTCCCAAATCGGGTGATGACATGATCGACAAGCTCCAAGGGGTGATTGCAGCCGTCGCGACCGCGGTCGACGAAGCTGGTGAGCCGGATTGCGCACGTTCCACCGCGCTGGCGCGCTACCTGCTCGCCAATGGCTGCGACGCACTGAATGTGCTCGGCACCACCGGCGAGGCCACGTCGTTCTCGTGCGAGCAGCGCAAACGCGTGATGACCGCCTATCGCGATGCGGGGCTGCCGCTTGATCGCCTCATGGTCGGGACCGGTGCGGCCTCCGTCGCCGATGCAGTCGCCCTGACGCGCCATGCCGCGGCGCTCGGCTTCGCTGGGGCGCTGCTTCTGCCGCCGTTCTACTACAAGGCTGTACCCGACGAAGGTCTTGCCGCTTATGTGGCAACGATCGTGCACGCGACGGCCGCAAGCCCGATCCCGATCTATCTCTATCACTTCCCCGCCCAGTCCGGCTTGCCGTGGCGCGTCGAGCTCATCCGACGTTTGCTCGACGGCTTCGGTCAGCGCATTGTCGGCTTGAAAGA
This sequence comes from Xanthobacteraceae bacterium, assembly GCA_049579765.1. Taxonomy (GTDB): domain Bacteria; phylum Pseudomonadota; class Alphaproteobacteria; order Rhizobiales; family Xanthobacteraceae; genus VAZQ01. The sequence continues at coordinate 26,113 of JBAUOM010000543.1, read as the reverse complement.
TTCTTCAGGCGACATGGCCTATGCGCGCGAGGTCGTTGGCGCTGCTCCCGGCTTCAAAGTGTTCCCATCGACCGAAGCGGCGTTGCTGGAGGCCCGCAGCGGCGCCTTCGCCGGCTGCATCTCGGCCACGGCCAATGTCAACGCCGACCTCTGCGCACGCGCCTGGCGCCACGGCGATGCCGGCGCCCTCGACGCCGCGGTGTCGATCCGCAAACTGTTCGACGGCAGGCAACTGGTGCCGGGGGTGAAGGGGCTGATTGCGCACATTCACGGCGATGCCGCCTGGGCACGGGTCGAACCGCCGCTCGCGCCCGCGGCGGCTGAGGACCGGGCCGCGGTCGCAGCGCGCTATGACGATGTACGGGCGCGCAGCGCGCACCAGCCTGACACCGGCGCGAAAAGGCCCGAAGCAAGGAGCGCCCAGTCCGGGTGAGTGGCAATCGGCAGACCTGGCGACCGACACACTTGAAAGTGGCGTCGCGGCGACAGCGACGGGCGATGATGCAGGCGTTGACGCTCTCAGGCGAGGCCACTATAAGCGGCGCGCATTGGCGGCGATGGTCTCGCCGCCGCTCGCTTTTTGCGATAATGAGCGGGGGCTGCGCGCACCCTTCAGGACGAGCAGAGGCATGGCCAATACCAGTTCCGCCCGCAAAGCGACCCGCAAAATCGCCCGGCGCACCGAAATCAACAAGGCGCGTCGCTCGAAGATGCGTAGCTTCGTGCGCAAGGTCGAGGAGGCGGTTGCGACCGGTGACCACACCCGGGCCCTTGCAGCGCTGAAAGAAGCGGAGCCGGTGATCATCCGCTCGGCGCAGAAAGGCATTGGGCACCGCAATGCCGCGAGCCGTAAAGTGTCGCGATTGACGCTCAGAGTCGCCAAGCTCAGCAAATAGCCACAGCCACCAAAATCCCGCTGCATGACGGCCATTTGGGACGACGGCGGTTTGCCGCACCCATCAAATTGCCTTTGATAATTTGGATATGCACGGTCCTTGTTGCAGAAGTGTCACAGAAATCGCGATAATGAAATAAACTGTGTTGTTCAGTGTTGACGTCCGTTGCCTGATCGTTATCTCGCCGGTGGGCAATCGGCCCGGTCAGGCAGAGGGCTACCCTGTATTTCCGCTCAAAGAAATAACTGTCTGCAGAACAGCTTACATAGAAAGCGCGACGAAGGACTTTGATCCGGGTATTTCCTTGCCTCGGCAATGTCCTGTTGCAAACCACAATCGCCGCCGCCTGCCGCCCCGCACCCATGTGCGTCTGCGGTGGGAATATGTCAGTTAATTCAAAATATTATGACAAAGCTTCGCGCCTCCCCCGGACGGCGCACGCGACTTGAGCGGAACTTGCGCAGCTGCGGTGTCGGCGAGGCCGGTTGCAGGGGGGCGGAGCCGTGCTATTTTCAAATTGCCGCTGGCCCACCGGCGGCTCTCAGTAAAAGGTTTGTATTCGGCCCCCATCGAGGATGAGGACGGTAAGTCATGCCTAGTTGTTCCCGTCTCAAACTTCGATGTCGTCCAGGCTTCGCGTATATGGATATAAGCCTAGGCTTCGTGGCGTCGCATTTGTAGCAATCGGCGGCTCGATGTGAGCATAAGAATATTTCGAAAAACCTGAACTTGTGCATAGCCCTCGCAAAAAAGAACGACGGCGATGGACAGGGGGGTAGCATGATGACGACGAGGCGGGTCAACGGGTCCGAAGCGCGCGCCATTGAGCGCCAGAGCAACGGTCTCCTGTTTCATTTTGTCATTGCTGCCTGCGGTCCGGCGCCTCCTGCGCTGATGCCTCACCCGCCCCGCGACGTGCCGGACGGGCCTACCGCTCTCCCGTAACCTCGGTCCTTCCTTCGTTTCTTGCGTTCGCATCGGTTCGTGCCCGCGTTCGGGCGCGTCTCGAAGTATCGCGTTTCGTCCATATTCCACCCAGCATTTCTGCTGAGCGAGAAGAGACACGCAACATGACGAGCCTGGACCAGGACCGCTGGACGCGCGTGAAGGATCGTCTTCGTGCCGAGGTCGGCGACGATGTTTATTCGAGCTGGTTCGCGCGCTTGGAGCTCGACGGCAGCGAAGGGGATACCGTCAAGCTGTCGGTGCCGACGCGGTTTCTCAAGAGCTGGATCCAGTCCCATTACGCCGAGCGGGTGCTGGCCTGCTGGCAAGCCGAGCAATCCGGTTTTTCCCGCATCGAGCTCACGGTTCGCTCCGCGGTGATCCGGACGCTGCCGCCCAAGCTCAAGCCGGTGGAAACGCCCGCGGGTGCGCGCGAGCCACGAGACGGCAAGATCAACGGCAGCGACCTGCGCTACGCCGCGGGGCCGATCTCGGCCGGGCACGAAGCGCTGGGCGGTTCGCCGCTCGACCCGCGCCTGACCTTCGAGACCTTTGTGGTCGGGCGCTCCAACACGCTCGCGCATGCCGCCGCCAAGCAGGTCGCCCAGGGGAGGCGCGGCGACGTGGTCATGTTCAACCCGCTCTACATCCACGCCGGGGTTGGGCTGGGCAAGACCCATCTGCTCCAATCTCTGGCCTGGGCCGGCAATGCCGCCGCCGATCGCAAGGTTCTCTATCTGACCGCGGAAAAGTTCATGTATGGCTTCGTGGCGGCGCTGCGGGCGCAGAACGCGCTCGCATTCAAGGAAGCGCTGCGGACGATCGATGTCCTGGTGATCGACGACCTGCAATTCCTGCAAGGCAAATCGACGCAGGCCGAGTTCTGCCACACGCTCAACGCCCTGATCGACGCCGGCCGACAGGTCGTGGTCGCCGCCGATCGCCCGCCGTCCGATCTCGAGAGCCTGGATGAGCGAGTGCGCTCGCGGCTCGCGGGCGGGCTGGTGGTCGAAATGGGCTCGCTCGGCGAAGAACTGCGGCTGGAAATCCTCAAATGCCGCGCCGCCGCCGCCCGCCAGCATCATCCCGATTTCGACGTTCCCTCCGGCGTGCTGGCATTCATCGCCAAGGCCGTGACTCATAACGGCCGCGATCTCGAAGGCGCTCTCAACCGCCTCCTCGCTCACAGCAAGCTTACCGGCCAGCCCATCACGCTGGAAATGGCCGAGCGCGAGGTGCGCGACCTGGTCCGCCCGCAGGAGCCCAAGCGGGTCAAGATCGAGGACATTCAACGGGTGGTCGCCCGGCAATACAATGTGAGCCGCGCCGACCTGTTGTCGTCGCGGCGCACGGCGAACGTCGTGCGGCCGAGGCAGGTGGCCATGTATCTGGCCAAGACACTCACGCTGCGCTCGTTGCCGGAGATCGGTCGCCGTTTCGGCGGCCGCGACCACACCACCGTGCTGCACGCCGTGCGCAAGATCGAGAACCTCGTGACGACCGATAGCTCCCTTGCCGAGGAGATCGAACTGCTGAAGCGGCAATTGCAGGAGTGAACGGAACTTGCCGCCGCGCGGCGGATCGGACGGCCCGGCAACGCCCAGCGGCTTGTGCCGATGCCACGCGACCGTTGCCCTTGTGCCCGATCCGAGCCCAGAACGGGCATGAAAGCCCCGGGCAAATCCGTTGGGTAAGTGTCAGCGTCGGGTGCCGTCGCCCTTGCGAAAAGCGCCCATCCACGCCACCTTCGTCACCCCCTCAGGCCTTCCACGCGAGCAGGCGGGTTGAACAATGAAAGTCACCGTCGAACGCGCAGCGCTGCTCAAGTCGCTCGGCCATGTGCATCGGGTGGTCGAACGCCGGAACACCATTCCCATTCTCGCCAACGTGCTGATCAAGGCGGAGAAGTCGAAGCTCGGCTTCAAAGCCACCGATCTCGACCTCGAAGTCACCGAGACCATCGCCGCCGAGGTCGCGGCCGGCGGTTCGACCACGGTGCCGGCGCACATGTTCTACGAGATCGTGCGCAAGCTTCCGGAGGGCGCGCAGGTGGTGATCGAAGCCTCCGGCGATCGCGCGATGCTGGCGATCCGCGCCGGCCGCTCGCGTTTCACCTTGCAGACTCTGCCCGAGAGTGACTTTCCCGACCTCGCCGCCGGCGACATGACGCACACGTTCAGGCTCGCGGCCACCGAACTCAAACGGCTGATCGACAAGACCCAGTTCGCGATCTCGACGGAGGAAACGCGGTACTATCTCAACGGCATCTACCTCCACACCGCCGGTAGCAACAAGGCGCCCACCCTGCGGGCGGTCGCCACCGATGGGCACCGTTTGGCACAATGCGAGCTGCCGCTGCCGACGGGCGCCAGCGGCATGCCGGGGATCATCGTTCCGCGCAAGACCGTCGGCGAGGTGCAGCGCCTGATCGAGGACAACGACGCCGAGGTCAATGTCGAGCTATCGCAGGGCAAGATCCGCTTCACGATCGGCGAGACGGTGCTTACCTCCAAGCTGATAGACGGCACGTTCCCCGACTACGCGCGCGTCATTCCGACCGCCAACGACAAGGAGCTCACCGTCGACAAGAAGGAGTTCGAGCAGGCGGTGGACCGCGTCTCCACGGTATCGAGCGAACGCGGCCGTGCGGTCAAGCTGTCGCTGAGCAACGGGAAGCTGATGCTTTCGGTCACCAACCCGGACTCTGGCAGCGCGACCGAGGAGATCGAAGTCGAATACGGCGCCGAACCGCTCGATATCGGCTTCAATTCTCGCTACCTCCTCGACATCGCGGCCCAGCTCGAAGGCGAAGCCGCGGTGTTGAAGCTCGCCGATCCAGGCTCTCCGACCCTGATCCAGGACCGCGACACGAAGGGCGCGCTCTACGTGCTGATGCCGATGCGGGTATAGCCGGGGATCAGAGGATCAAAGGTTGGTCATCAGAGTTTCGGCAGCAAAGCCAATTTCTGTTTTTCTGATTACCGACTTCTGACTACTGAATTCCTGCCATGCCTCCTGCCCGCATCCGCCGCCTGACGCTGACGAATTTCCGCAGCTACCGCAGCGCACAGATCGATACCGGCGCAGGGCCCCTGGTGCTGGTCGGCCCCAACGGCGCCGGCAAGACCAACCTCGTCGAGGCCATCTCGTTTCTCGCGCCCGGCCGCGGTCTGCGGCGCGCCACGCTCGAAGACGTCGCCTTTTCCGAGGGCGACGGGTCGTGGGCGGTCTCGGCCGACGTCGAGGGCGCGCTGGGGCTCGCCACGCTCGGTACCGGGATCGAGCCGCCGGCGAGCGAGGATGCGGTGGTCACGCGCAAATGCCGCATCGATCGCGAGCCGGTCTCCTCGGCGTCCGCCTTCGCCGACCACCTGCGCGTCGTCTGGCTGGTGCCGGCGATGGACGGATTGTTCAATGGCCCGGCCTCCGAAAGGCGCCGCTTTCTCGACCGCCTCGTGCTGGCCGTCGATGCCGAGCATATGACGCGCGTCAACGCGCTCGAGCGAGCGTTGCGCTCGCGCAACCGCCTGCTCGAAGAGACCCGGCCCGACCCACATTGGCTCGATGCCATCGAGCACGAAACCGCCGAGCTCGCGGTGGCGGTGACGGCGCAGCGAGTGCAGACCGTGGAGCGCCTGCGCGCGGCGCTGGCTGCCCGCGGGAAGGCGGTCTCCGCGTTTCCGGCAGCGGAGATCGGGCTCGAGGGCTGGATGGAGCGGCTCGTGCCACTGCACCCTGCCGTGGAGGTCGAGGACCGCTATCGCGCGGCGCTCAGAGACAATCGCGGACGCGATGCCGCCGCCGGCCGCACGCTCGATGGCCCGCATCTGAGTGATCTCAAGGTCGTTCACGCCGGCAAGAACATCGCGGCTGCAGCGGCCTCGACCGGCGAGCAGAAGGCCCTGTTGATCGGGCTCGTGCTGGCGCATGCCGGGCTCCTCGCCGACATGTCGGGCTTTGCGCCCGTGCTGCTGCTGGACGAGGTGGTCGCGCATCTCGACCCCGCGCGGCGGGCCGCGCTCTACGCGGAGTTGGAAGCGCTCGGCGCTCAGGCCTGGCTCACCGGTGCCGACTCCGCGACGTTCGCGGACATCGAAGGAAAATCCGAAATGTTCGAGGTTGTGCCCGGACAGGTGAAGCCGCGGACTTGATCCCTGAAACCTCGCGCGCGCCGGCGCTCCGACGGCCACGCGCTTGCGGTTTCGACCGAGATGACGGAGGCTTGCCGAAAGTCCGCCCTCCGGGCATGACCGCCGAGGCATCATTCCATGCGCGCTGCCTATTACGAGGCGAACGGAGCTGCCCGCGATGTGTTGCGGGTGGGCGAGGTCGAGACGCCCGAGCCGGGACGCGGCGAGGTACGGGTGCGCCTCCTCGCCTCCGGCGTCAATCCCTCCGACGTCAAGAGCCGCGCCGGCTCAACGCGCAAGATCGCGTTTCCTCGGGTGATCCCGCACAGCGACGGCGCCGGCGAGATCGACCGCGTCGGCGATGGCGTGGTGCCGTCACGGGTTGGTGAACGCGTCTGGGTCTGGAATGGGCAGTGGCGGCGCCCCTTCGGCACCGCCGCCGAATGGATCGTGCTGCCGGCGGAGCAGGCCGTGCCGCTTCCCGCCGGGATCGCCATGGAAGCCGCGGCCTGCCTCGGCATTCCCGCCTATACCGCCTACCAGGCGGTTGGGCTCACAGGCGCCAAGGAAGGCTCATCCGTGCTCGTCGCCGCCGGCGCGGGTGCCGTGGGCCACTACGCCATCCAGTTCGCCAAGAAGCGCAAGGCCACTGTCATCACCACGGTAAGCTCGCCAGCCAAGGCGGAGATCGCGCGGCAGGCGGGCGCCGATCATGTGATCGATTACCGGCGCGAGAACGTCGGGGATCGCGTGATGGCGGCCACCGGCAGGCGCGGTGTCGACAGCGTGATCGAGGTCGATCTCGCCGCCAATGCGCGGCTGCTGCCGAGCGTGCTCGCGCCTACCGGCGTCGTCGCGATCTACGGCAGCGGCGCGCCGGAGGCGTCGATTCCGTTCCAGTTCCTCCTGCAGAACAGCATCACGCTGAAGTTCTTCCTCGTCTACCTGATGCCGCCGGAGGAGCGCGTGCGCGCCACCGCCGACATCACGCACATGCTCGAACGCGGCGAACTCATCCACAACGTGGCGCAGGCTTTCGATCTCGGCGACATCGTCACGGCACACGAAGCGGTCGAAGCCGGCACCGCCGTGGGCAATATCGTGGTCAGGACCGCGTGACGGGCAACGCCCGAGCTCTCGGGTTCAGCTTCCCTCGCCTGGGATGCGCCGGGGGAGAGGCCCCGGCGGCGTGGTCAGACGGCGCGCTCGCAGGCCCTCCGTGCCGGCCTTGTCCCCGCCTCGCGCGGACCGCGTGCGGATCGGTAATCCGGCCTTTTCGGCGGCGATTTAGAGGCCGCTTTTTTTGCCTGCGGCGACCTTTAAATTCACAGACGAATCAATATATTAGCTGCGGTCAGTTTATCCTGTACGGCACCCATTTTTCGTGCCAAATCAGGCTGTCCTGGTCGCCCGTTTTTCGCTGATTCCGAAAGTGCTCCATGGCCGAACCCGCACGCCAGACCCCGACCTTTGCCTACGATTCCGATTCGATCAAAGTCCTCAAGGGCCTCGATGCCGTGCGCAAACGGCCGGGCATGTATATCGGCGATACCGACGACGGCTCGGGCCTCCACCACATGGTTTACGAGGTGGTCGACAACGCCATCGACGAGGCGCTCGCCGGCCACGCCACGCAGGTGGAGGTAACGCTCAATCCTGACGGCTCCTGCACCGTGCGCGACGACGGCCGTGGCATCCCGACCGACATCCACAAGGGCGAAGGGGTCTCGGCCGCCGAAGTCATCATGACCCAGCTCCACGCCGGCGGAAAATTCGATCAGAACGCCTACAAGGTCTCGGGCGGCCTGCACGGCGTCGGCGTCTCGGTGGTCAACGCGCTCTCGACCTGGCTCAAACTCACGATCTGGCGCGACGGCCAGGAGCATTGCATGGAGTTCCGCGACGGCGAGCCGCTCGCCTCGCTGGCGGTAGTGGGCCCCGCCGACGGCAAGCGCGGCACCGAAGTGACCTTCCTGCCGAGCCCAAAAACCTTCACCATGACCGAATTCGACTTCGCGACGCTGGAGCACCGGCTGCGCGAACTCGCCTTCCTCAATTCGGGCGTGCTGATCGTGCTCAGCGACATGCGCCACCCGGTCGAGAAGCGCGAAGAGTTGCGTTACGAGGGTGGGGTCGAGGCCTTCGTCAAATATGTCGACCGCAACAAGACTCCGCTCATCCCGGCCCCGATCATGATCAAGGCCGAGCGTGAGCGGATTACGGTCGAATGCGCATTGTGGTGGAATGACGGCTACCACGAGGCCGTGCTCTGCTTCACCAACACCATCCCGCAGCGCGACGGTGGCACTCACCTCGCCGCTTTCCGCGGTGCGCTGACGCGCCAGATCACCGGCTATGCCGAGAAAAGCGGTGTCGCACAAAAGGAGAAAGTTACGCTGACCGGCGACGATTGCCGCGAAGGGCTGACCGCGGTCCTTTCCTGCAAGGTGCCGGATCCCAAATTCTCCTCGCAGACCAAGGACAAGCTCGTCTCCTCCGAAGTCCGCCCGGTGGTCGAAAACATCGTCAATGAGGCCCTGCAATACTGGCTCGAGGAGCACCCCGCGGAAGCCAAGGTCATCGTCGGCAAGGTGGTCGAGGCGGCCGCCGCCCGCGAGGCCGCGCGCAAGGCGCGCGAATTGACCCGACGGAAGGGCGCGCTCGACGTCTCCTCGCTTCCCGGTAAGCTCGCCGATTGCCAGGAGCGCGACCCGGCCAAGTCCGAATTGTTCCTGGTCGAGGGCGACAGTGCCGGCGGCTCCGCCAAACAGGGACGCGACCGTGCCTTCCAGGCGGTGCTGCCTCTGCGCGGCAAGATCCTCAACGTCGAGCGCGCGCGCATGGAGAAGATGCTGTCGAGCCAGGAGATCGGCACGCTCATCACCGCGCTCGGGACCAGCATCAGCGACGAGTTCAATGCCGATAAGCTGCGCTATCACAAGATCATCATCATGACGGATGCCGATGTCGACGGCGCCCATATCCGTACCTTGCTGCTGACTTTCTTTTACCGGCAAATGCGCGACCTCATCGATCGCGGCCATCTCTTCATCGCCCAGCCGCCGCTCTACAAGGTTACGCGCGGCAAGTCGGAGCAATATCTCAAGGACGAGCGCGCGCTCGAGAACTTTCTCATCGCCAGCGGTCTCGAAGAGGCGGTGCTGCGGTTGGCCTCGGGAGAGACCCGGGCGGGCGCGGATTTACAGGAACTCGTCGAGCAGGCGCGCGCGATCCGCAATGTCCTGCACGGGCTGCACAGCCGCTACAACCGCCAAGTGGTCGAACAGGCGGCGATCGCCGGAGTGCTCACCTCGGAAATCTTCGGCGACCCGGACAAGGCCAGGGAAGCTGCGAAATACATCGCTCGACGGCTCGACGTGCTCTCGGAGGAGACAGAGCGTGGCTGGCAGGGAGAGTTCAGGGAGGGCGAAGGTTTCCGTTTCGAGCGCACCGTGCGGGGCGTCACCGAGGTCGCGATCCTCGACCAGGCGCTGCTCAATTCGGCCGATGCGCGCAAGCTCGACGAGCACGCCGCGGCCCTGCAGCAGACCTATCCGCGCCCGGCTACGCTGCGCCGCAAGGACGAGGAGACGCCGATCCATGGCCCGGTCGGTCTGTTCGAGGCGGTGACAAATGCCGGGCGGAAAGGTGTTGCGTTGCAGCGCTACAAGGGCCTCGGGGAGATGAACCCGGATCAGCTCTGGGAGACCACGCTCGACGTGAACGCGCGCTCGCTGCTGCAGGTGAACGTGAAGGCGATCGACGAGGCCGACGATATCTTCACCAAGCTGATGGGCGACGTCGTCGAGCCGCGACGTGAATTCATCCAGGAGAATGCGCTCACGGCGAGCGTGGACGTGTGATCAGTCCGTCGTTGCGAACGGGGCAAATCCGTGAATGGCTCGGACCTGCCGCTCGGCCGACGCCGCAAGCCAATACAAGGACGCCACGGCCGAGCATTGCCGGGATAGCGCGAAGGCTGCGGCCGTCAGCGACCGTTCGCCCAGCTCGACGCCCTGCGACGGGCTTCGTCGGTTTCGCGCCAGTAGCCTTGCCAGCCGTCGGTCGGGCCGATGCCGTCGATCGCCGCCGGGCCGGTCATCTTCGCGGCGGCAGCAGGATCAAGCACCATCGGCGGCCTGCCGGACTGGCTGACCGCATCGATGGCGGCGCGCAGCATGCGCCGGTAGGCGCTGATCGCCTTGTCCGACTGCCCCAGATGCTCCTTGGTACGATCCTGGATCGGCCCCATCGATTCGCAGGCCCATTGGTCGTGCACATTGATGTCCGCGCCCATGCCGGTGAAGGTCTCGTGCTCTTGCTCGCGCGGATCGAAGCCGTAATCGTTGCTCTTGTTCTTGCGCGGGACATAGTCCGGCAGCTCGTAGAGCGCGAGCCGTTGGCGCCGCATCTCGTCCTTGTTCACCGGTGCACCGAAGCTGGTGAAGATGGCGTACCAGTAATGCCTGGTGTCGTCGATCGGCACGTGCCATTGCGTGATCGTCATCTCGCTCGACATCGGAATGGTGAAGGCGTGTGGGAAAATGAGATTGGTGACGCGTACGTGCGTCTGGGCGTCGCTGATGCGCCGGAGCGTGACCACGCGCATGCCGAAGTCGGCGGGCTCGACCTCGATCCGCGGGCGGGGGAATTCGCGCATGACGCGCGTCATAGGCATGTCGGAGTCGATCGATTTGTCGCGGAACAGCTTGCCGTAGCCTTGGGACGGCTCCTCGTCGTGGAAGAAGCGATGCAGGAACGAGGTATGGGCGGGGTCGATGCCGACCTCCAGCGACTGCAGCCAGTTGCAATCGATCATGCCCTTGAATGCGAAAGTGTGCGTGTCGGGGGCGGTGAAGCAGTCGAAATGCGCGAATGCCGGCGGTTCGTCCGCGCCCATGTAGGCAAACAGCACGCCGCTCTTCTCCACCACCGGATAGGCCTTCTGCCGGACATTGGCGCACATCCGGCTACCCTCCGGCTCGGCCGGCGTTTCCAGACAGCGGCCCGTGACGTCGAATAGCCAGCCGTGAAAGGCGCAGCGCAGTCCGCCGTCTTCCAGCCGTCCGAAGGCGAGATCGGTCCCGCGGTGCGGGCAGGCGCGCTCGAGCAATCCGTAGCGCCCCTTGTCGTCGCGGAACAGCACGAGGTTTTCGTCGAGAAGGCGGACGGCCTTGACCGGCCGGTCGCCCGACAGTTCGTCGACGAGCGCCGCCGGTTGCCAGTAGCAGCGCATCAGTTTGCCGGCTGGCGCGCCGGGACCGGTGCGTGTGATGAGATCATTCTGCTCGGTGCTCAGCATGCCCAATTACCATTCGTTGGCGCCAACAAGCTCCTGCCAGAAATCTACAGGATCAATTGCGGTGTCGGCCAGCCCGACGAAGGAACCGGCGCCAGCGCGCGGCGTTAATCCGCAGAGCGCAGAAAGCGTCCGAGGAGCAAGTGATGCGCGATGAGGCCGGGCGAAAGGTCGAAACGTCGGTCGAGGCGCGGGCGGGATTTCTTGACCGTCCGGTGCTGATCGTCCTATGCGCGAGCCTAGCGCTCGGGGTGGTGGTTTTCGGCGCACTGTGGCTGCTGACGGCGTAGCCGCCGTTTCGCACGGGCCTGGGTGGAGCGGTTACGCCCTGCATTTGAGCCCCGCATGCGCCCGGCAATGCGCACGCCTGCGGGCGGCGGCGCTCATCAGTGCCCCGGCAGCACCGTAACCTTCGGCGTGGTCGGCAGGCTCGCCTTGGAGACGACGAGGGAGGGGACTTCGCTCATTTCCACCGTCCAAGTCTGCCGCGCCCGTTCGAGGAAGCGGTGGAGCGTATAGGTGCTGAAGAAGTGCATGGGGATCATCAGCGGTGCCTTCAGCGCCTGCAGCACGTCCATCATGCCCTCGAGATCGAGCGTCATGCTGCCGTCGACCGGGACGAAGACCACATCGACACGGCCGATCTCGTTGAGCTGCTGCTGGTTGAGCGTATGGTGCAGATGCCCGAGATGGGCGATGCACATATTCGCGGTCTCATAGATGAAGATCGAGTTACCGTGCCGCTCGGTCCCGCCGCGCCAGTCGCGGATATTGGTCGGCACGTTGCGCACGCGCACGTCTCCAACCGTAATGTCGTGGCGCGCCGGCTGGTCGGGGCTCGGACCCCAGCCGCGCAGCACGTGTTTGATCGCGGGATCGGGGTGATCGGTGAAATGGCTGGTGTGCGCATGGTTCATCGTGACGATGTCGGGCAGGACCGGCGGGCGGACATAGTCGTTGTAGTCGGTCGCTATACGGACGAGTTGGGGACTCTCGATCAGGAAAGTCGAGTGACCGACATAGGTGATGCGCACCTGGTCCGAATTGAGCGCGAGCCGGAATGCGGCGGGAATGGCGCGCGGCGCGCGCGAGGCCACGAGCCCCGGGCAGTTTTCCACCATCTCCGGCTTCCCGACCTGCGCCTGCAGGCGCTCGAATGCCGCGAGCTGCGACGAAGAAAGCCCGAAGAACACGACCAGCGCAATCATTCGAGCAAAGAAAACAAATCCGGACATGGCAACCAGTCCTACCCTGCGGGCGCGCTGGCGATCACGGCGGGAGGGCGTGCACCATGCGTTGGGCCGCATGGGGCCTTATCCGAACCATCTCAGCGCTTCGCAATCATGTTCCCGCGTCTACTCGGGCTCGACAAGGTGTGCCATGGATTTTTCAACCGCGCTACCGGCATGACGAAAATGAAGGGCGGCACCCGCGGGGCACCGCCTCAAAAACAAGCGCTCTGCCGGTTTCTCGATCAGCGCGCCGACATCAGCGTGGCGGCACGATAATCCCTTTCGAGGTCACCACGACCCAGCGGCCGTCTTGCTTGCGGATCGCGTCGACGCGCCCGAGCCCCGGCACGATATCGCCTTGATCGACCTCGATCACGCCCATGCGGCCCTCGATAAGGGCGGTTCCGCGGTGGACATCACGCAGGACCCAGCCACCGAGAGTTCCCGGTTTACCCGGCGCCGGCGCGACCGACCCGGTGACCTCCTTGGCTTGCGCCGCGGCGGCGTCGCGCGAAAGGCGCTCCAGTGTCTCGATCGCCTTGTTGAGCTTCGCCGTCGGCTCGTTTTGAGTGCGCTCGATGCGGTCGACGCGCTCGCCGATCCTGGTGAACTGGGCGCTCGCGCTGCGATTGGCCGACTCGATGCTCACCTTCAACGCCGCGAGCTCGACCCGCGCCTGCACCACATTCTCCTTGAGCGCCTGAAGCTCCTCGAGATCCGAGCGTCCCGCCGCCGCCGCGGGCGCGGAACCGGGGCGCGCCAAGCCATAGGCGACCACCGCTCCCATCATTCCGCCGAGGGCAGCGGCCAGCGCAAGCGTGGCCGCGAGCAGGGTGAAGCGGCTGATACGCGGCGGTGCATTCGCGCTCGGCGGCTCCGGAGCGGAATCGGCGGCGGCCCGGTCCGCTGCCTGGTCCGTCCTTTCTGCCTTGTCTGTCGTTTCTGCCTTCTGTGCGCCTGCACCGGGCGCAGGCTTGATTTCGCCGATCTCCGGCATGATGCCCGGAGCCTCGATGCTGGCGAGCACGATCGTCGGCATCTCGGCCACGCGGGGTTCGGTCTCCGGCTTGGGCACGCTGGCGAGCGCCATTCTTGGCGTCGCGTCGGCGTCCGCGCCGCTCGCCGCCGCCGGCGGTATCGCGGGCTCCCCGACGGGCTTCGGTTCGTCCCGGCTGATCTCGTGCGTATCCATGGAAAGTCCCCAATGCGCCGGCGAATTGGAAACCATGGCGGTTACCAACAGGTTACGATTTTGCTGATTGACCTGCGAATCGCGCGCGCCGGCGCCGACCCGGAAAACCGTTACACGCCCAAATAGCGGTGCTGAACCGCCGGCGCCGCTGCCAGCTCCTTGGAGTTGCCGGCCCATACCACCCTCCCGCGCTCGATCACGTAGTGGCGGTCGGCGATGCGGATCAGCGACTCGACATTCTTGTCGATCACCAGGATCGATTGGCCGGCGGCCTTGAGCCGCGTGAGGCATTGCCAGATCTCCGCACGGATGAGCGGAGCCAATCCCTCCGTTGCCTCGTCGAGAATCAACAGGCGCGGATTGGTCATCAGCGCGCGGCCGATCGCCAGCATCTGCTGCTCGCCGCCGGAAAGCTGGTTCGCCATATTGGCCGTGCGCTCCGCGAGCCGCGGAAACAGCGCACACACCTTGTCGAGCGTCCACGGCTCGGCCGCTCCGCTGCGGTTCGCGGCGGTGGCGACCAGGTTCTCGCGCGCGGTCAGGTTGGGGAAGACCTGGCGGCCTTCCGGCACGAGGCCGATCCCGAGCTTGGCCACCTGGTAGGCCGGCAGCCCGCGGAGTTCCCGGCCGTCGAAGCGGATCGATCCCGTCAGCGCCGGGGTGAGCCCCATGATCGAGCGCACGGTGGTGGTCTTGCCCATGCCGTTGCGTCCCATGAGTGTCACCATCTCGCCCGGCGCGACGGCAAGCGACATGCCGAACAGCACCTGGCTCAGACCGTAGCAGGTCTCCACATTCGCGACCTCGAGCAGGGCGGCGTCAGCCATGCGCCTGCTCCTGCTCGCCGAGATAGGCCTGCCGTACCTCGGCATTGGCCCGGATCGTTTCCGGGCGGCCGGAAGCGATGATGCGGCCGTAGACCAGGACCGTGATCCGGTCGGCGAGCGCAAATACCGCCTCCATGTCGTGCTCGATCAGCAGGATGGTCAGCTCGCCCTTGAGCTCGCGCAGCGTCTCGACCATGCGCGCGCTCTCCTCCGGACCCATCCCCGCCATCGGCTCGTCGAGCAGGAGCAGGCGCGGAGTCGTAGCCAGTGCCATGGCGATCTCGAGCTGCCGGTGCTCCCCGTGGCTGAGCTTGGAGACGAGGACATCGCCGCGGTCGGCCAGGCCGACGCGCGCGAGCGCGATACGGGCGGGTGCGCGCAGGTCGGCTTCGCCGCGCGCATTACCCCAGAAATGGAACGAATGGCCGGCATGCGCCTGCACCGCCAGCGCCACGTTGTCGAGAGCGGTGAAATCGAGGAACAGCGAGGTGATCTGAAACGAGCGAGCCAATCCGAGCTGGCTGCGACGATAGGTCGGCAGCCCCGTGATGTCGCGGCCTTCAAATCGGATATGCCCGGCGTCGGGGGAGATCTCGCCGGCGAGCTGGCCGATCAAGGTGGTCTTGCCGGCGCCGTTCGGTCCGATGACGGCATGCAGCTCGCCACTGGGCACCGCAAGCGAGATCGCGTCCGAGGCGATGACGCCGCCAAACCGTTTGGTCAGGCGGTCGATTTCCAGCAAGGCATCAGCCACGCCACGCCCCCGCCAGCAAACCGTCGATGCCCCCGCGCGCGAACACCACCACCAGCAGGAACATGGGCCCGAGGATGATCTGCCAATATTCGGTGACGCCGGAGAGCGCCTCCTCCAGCACCAGCAGCGTCACCGCGCCCATCAACGGACCGAACGACGATCCCATGCCACCGAGGACGACCATCACGATCAGGTCGCCCGAACGTGTCCAGTGCATGACTGCCGGGCTGATGAAATCGGTGTGATTGGCGAGCAGGGCACCGGCGAGCCCGCACATCGTTCCTGCGATCACGAATACGACCAGGCGGTAGCGGTAGGTGGGAAAGCCGATCGCACGCATGCGCCGGTCGTTCGAGCGCGATCCCTGGATCACCATGCCGAAGCGCGAATTGACGATGCGCCAAGTCAGATAGATGATCGCCAGCAGCAGCCCGAGACAGAGATAATAGAACGAAATCTTGTTCGAGAGATTGATGATACCGTCGAACTGGCTGCGCTTGTAGATCGTCATGCCGTCGTCCGCCCCGTAGCGGTCGAGGCTGACGGCGATGTAGTAGAACATCTGCGCAAAGGCGAGCGTGATCATGATGAAATAGACGCCGCGCGTGCGCAGGCACAGCGCGCCCACCGCAAGCGCGGAAAGTGCCGACGCGGCCAGCGCGAGCGGCCACTGCAGGAATCCTGAATACACCCCTTCATGCGCGAGGATGCCGACGGCATAGCCGCCGATGCCGAGATAGGCGGCATGCCCGAAGCTCACCATCCCGCCATAGCCGAGGATGAGATTGAGGCTGGTCGCGGCCAGCGCCAGGATGACGATCCGGGTGAACAGCGTCAGCGGGAAGAGATTGTCCGCGGCGACCGCGTAGAGCGGGACCAACGCGAGTGAAATCAGCAAGCAGGCAACGACGACATTGCGCGCGGTGAACACCCCCTTCATTTGCTCGACACCGGGAACAGACCCTCCGGACGCACCACGAGCACGATCGCCATCAGCAAATAGATCAGCATCGACGAGAAAGCGGGTCCCGCCGTGGAGGCCGCCGCCGGACTGAGCACGAGCTTGAACAGATCGGGCAGGAAGGCGCGGCCGACGGTATCGACCAGGCCGACGAAAATCGAGGCGACGAAGGCGCCGCGCACCGATCCAATGCCGCCGATGATGATCACGACGAAGGCGAGGATGAGGATGTTCTCGCCCATGCCGATCTGTGCGGTGAGGATCGGCGCCTGCATCAAGCCGGCCAGCCCGGCAAGCGCGGCGCCGAGCCCGAATACCAGGGTGTAGAGCAACCTGATGTTGACGCCGAGCGCGCCGACCATCTCACGATTCGAGGCACCCGCGCGGATCAGCATGCCGACCCGCGTGCGCATGACCAGCACATAGAGGAAGAGCGCCACGAGCAGCGCGACCACGATGATGGCGATCCGGTAGGCGGGGTATTGGATCCCCGGCAGGATCCCGACCGAGGTGTTGAGCCAGTCCGGCAATGGCAGGTTCATGCCGCCGGGGCCCCAGATCAGCCGCACCGCCTCGTTGAAGAACAGGATCAGTCCGAACGTTCCCAACACGTGATCGAGATGGTCGCGGCCGTAGAGCTTTCGCAGCGCGATCAGATCGACCGCCATGCCGGTGACCAGGGTGGCCAGCAAACCGAGCAGCGCACCGAGCAGGAAGCTGCCCGTCAACGCGGCGAACGTGGCCGCGAAGAAAGCGCCGATCATGTAGAACGAGCCGTGCGCCAGATTGACCAGATCCATGATGCCGAACACCAGCGTCAGCCCGGCGGCGAGCAGGAACAGCAGCAATCCGAATTGCAGGCCGTTCAGGCACTGTTCGACGAGCAGCAGCAGCATGGCGTTGGGATTCGGAGTAACCGCGCGCGTAATCGATCAATCGGCAAAGCAAGACGGCAGCAACGCGCCGGCGCTGCTGCCGTCCATGGATCAGCCGATCATTACTTCATCGGGCACTGGGCGTGGAAGCGATCCTGGTTGTCCTTGACGATGGTCGCGACGGTCTTGAGCGTCAGAACGCCGTCGGCGTCCTTCACCACGTCCTGCAGATAGAAATTCTGGATGGGAAAGTGGTTGTTGCCGTATTTGTACGGCCCGCGGACCGATGCGTAGTTGGCCTTCTGCATCTCCTTGCGCATCTCGTCCTTCTTGCTGAGGTCGCCCTTGACCGCGACCACCGCGCTGTTGACGAGATTGGCGGCGTCATACGACTGCGCGCCGTAGAAGGATGGATAGGCCTTGTGCTTGGCCTTGAAGTCGGCGACGAATTTCTTGTTGGCGCCGTTCGGCAGATCGTTGACCCACTGCTGGGCGCCGGGCACGCCGAGCGCGAGATCGCCCTGCCGCGGCAGCGACAGCGAATCGATCGTGAACGCGGTATAGAGCGGGATCGTGCCCTTGAGGCCGGCCTGGGCGTACTGGTTGAGGAACTGCACGCCGGCGGCGCCCGGATAGAACACGAATACGGCTTCCGGCTTGGCCGCCTTCACCTTGGTCAACTCGGCCGAGAAGTCGAGCTGGTCCGGCCACTTGGTCAGCTCCTGTCCGATGACCTTGCCTTTGAAGGTCGAGGCCACGCCCGCCAGCATGTCCTTGCCGGCCGCGTAATTCGGGCCCATCAAGTACAAGGTCTTCACGTTCTTTTGGTTCATGTACAGACCCATCGCCTGCGGCGTCTGGTCGTTCTGCCAGGAGGTGGAGAAGAAATACGGCGAGCACAACTCTCCGGCGATCTGGTGCGGGCCGGCATTGGAGCTGATCAGAAAGGTCTGCGAGTCCACGACCGGCTTGAGTGAAGCAAGCAGCACGTTCGACCAGATATAACCGACGACGAAGTCGACGTGATCGGACTGGATGAGCTTTTCGGTCTTCTGCTTGCCGACCTCGGGCTTCTGCTGATCGTCCTCATAGATCACTTCGACGGGCTTGCCGGCCATCTTGCGGCCGAGGTGGTCGAGCGCAAGCTCGAACGAGTTGCGCATGTCGTTGCCGATGACGGCGGTCGGGCCGCTGAACGTGCTGATGAACCCGATCTTCACGGATTGCTGGGCCGCTGCCGGCATAGTGCTCAGCGCCGCGATCGCGGCCGTTCCCATGAGAATTCGCTTCATTACTGCTGTCCTCCGAGACTCTGGTAAGGTTCTGACGCGATCTTAGTAGATCGGTTCATGGGCCAAAAGCCCTCCCGCCCGTGGCCTTTCGCCCCTTCGCTGCCGGGCTCGGGCCGTGGGCCGAACGCCTCCCGCGCGCCGAGTCCAGTTTCCGCGCAGACGACGGACGCGGCAAGACTCCTGAGCTCCCAGCCGCGCTAACCCGGAGCTTGGGGGCGTGCCGCGGCGACGCGCCTTGCCTTACCCGAGGCCCGGCAGTAAAGCATTGGCAGTCCAGCATTTGCGGGTGCTGTTCGCGCCACCATCAGAGGCGTCACCATGCATGAATTGACCGGCAGGACGCATTGGCATGAGCCGACCGGCAACAACCGCGCCGGATTCGGCGAGTTCGGCCGGCCGAAGACGCCCTACGATCTGTTCATGGAATCGGAAGGCGTTCCGATCTATCGCGATATCGGCGTGAGCAAGGTGCAGAACCTGCCGCTGGCGCCGTGGAAGCGGCTGGGGGGGAAGGGCAGCTATATCCAGCTCCACGGCACCGAGGGCAAATGGGGCAGCTACGTCGTGGAGGTCCCCGGCGCCGGTGCGCTCAATGCGGAGAAGCACCTGTACGAGGAAATCTACCTGGTCGTCGAGGGCCGCGGCACTACCGAGGTCTGGCTCGACGGCGACAGCAAGCGCCACGTCTTCGAATGGCAGAAGGGCTCGCTGTTCTCGATCCCGCTGAACGCCTGGCATCGCATCGTCAATGCCGGCTCCGCGCCGGCCTTGCTTCTTGCCGGCACCACCGCGCCCAACCTCCTCAACCTGATCGACAATGTCGAGCTGACATTCAATTGCCCGTACGCGTTCCGCGAGCGTTTCAGCGGCGCCGACGACTTCTACAAGTACAAGGACGACATCGAGCCGGACCCGGTGCGCGGGCTCGCCATGCGGCGTACGAATTTCATTCCCGACGTCGTCAATTGCGACCTGCCGCTCGACAATCGGCGTTCACCGGGCTGGCGCCGCGTGGAGCCGTTCATGACCGGCAACACGTTCTATCTCTGGATCGGCCAGCACGAGAACGGCCGCTATTCCAAGGCACATGCGCACACGTCTGCGGCGGTGCTGATCTGCCTCAAAGGCAAGGGCTATACCTATACCTGGCCGGAGCGCTACGGCGTCACCCCGTGGAAGGACGGCCATTCCGACAAGGTCAAGCGCGTCGATTACGAGCCGGTCGGCATGGTGTCGGCGGCGCCGGGAGGCGCGCGCTGGTACCACCAGCACTTCGGCGCATCGAAGGAGTCGCTGCGGCTGACCGCCTGGTTCGGGCCGCACAATCCCGGGCGCGAGCCCGGGCCGCCCGGCGAGAAGCACACCGACTACACCGCCATGGATATTCCCGAAGGCGGCACCGCGATCCCCTATTGGATGGAAGATCCCTTCATCAGCGCGGAATACGAGGCGAAGCTGAGGTCGGAAGGCGTGCCGAGTCGGATGGAGCCCGATTTCTACAAGAAGGGCGCCGTCGTGCCGAAATTCGTGGGCGCGTGACTTGGCGCCTTGGCTCCGCCGTCGATATCCGCGCAGGCGGATGATCGTGTGCTCCGTGCACCGGGCGTGCAGCATCTATATTCACGATAGCGAATGCCCGCTTTGGCGGACAGGACACGCTTGGATTGACTGGGACCGGCACGATGACCGACGAGGGGACCGAGGGCGGCCGCATCTTCTTCTCCAGCACCGGGCGCTCGCTCGTCGATGAGGACGAGATCGTCGTCCTCAGCGTCGGAGTGGATATCGGCTCCTCCACCTCGCATCTCGTGTTCTCGCGTATCGTTCTGGAGCGGCTCGACAGCCGCTACATCGTCTCGACCCGCGAGGCTTTCTACCAGTCCGACATCCTGCTCACTCCCTACGCCGCCGGTGAAGAGATCAACGCCGCGGCGCTCGGCGCCTTCATCGAACGCCAGTACCGGGAAGCCGGCGTCGATCCGGACGAGATCGACACCGGCGCCCTGATCCTGACCGGCGTTGCGGTCCGGCGGCGCAATGCCCGCAGGATTGGCGATCTGTTTGCGCGTCAGGCCGGCAAGATGGTTGCGGTCTCCGCCGGCGACAGCCTGGAAACCGTGATGGCGGCGCACGGCTCGGGTGCGGCCGCGCGCTCGATCCGCGACAAAGCCACGGTCATGAACGTAGATGTCGGCGGGGGAACGTCCAAAATCGCGATCTGCGTAGACGGGCGCGTGACCGATCTCACGGCGCTCGACGTCGGCGCGCGCCTCGTCTGCCTCGACGCCGCCGGGCGCGTCGAACGCGTCGAGGAGGCCGGACGGCACTTCGGCGCCGAATTCGGCATCGACCTCGCGCCGGGCACTCCGCTGGCGCCGGAGGCCGCCCGCGCCATGGCGGCATGCATGGCCGAACGCCTGTTCGAGGCGATGGAGGGGCGATCGCCGGCGGCGGGCGGCGCGGGGCTGCTGCGGCTTGATCCGCTGTCGCTCTCTGCGGCCATCGACCTCGTGACGTTCTCCGGCGGCGTCTCCGAATATATCTACGGCCGCGAAACGGAGAGCCACGGCGACCTCGGCGTGCTGCTCGCGGAGGAAATTCGTGCCCGCGCCGAAGCCTGGGGGCCCGAGCTCGCGCGCGCCAACGAAGGCATTCGTGCGACCGTCATCGGCGCGTCGCAATACACCACGCAGGTGAGCGGCAGCACCATTTACGTCTCGCCGCTCGAAACTTTGCCGCTACGCAACGTGCCGGTGATCGCACCCATTTTCGCCCTCGACGTCGATGACGTCGACTCCGCGCGCGTCGCGGCCGCCATCAAAGCCACGCTCAAGCGTCTCGATCTCGACGTGGCTGGAATGCCGGTGGCGGTCTTCGTGCCATGGCGCGGCTCGGCGACCTTCCGGCGGCTCGACGCCTTCTGCCAGGGCGTGGTCGATGGCCTCGCCGCGGTGCTCGCCGACGGCCATCCGCTGGTGCTGGTCGGCGACGGCGATGTCGGCGGCCTGATGGGAATCCACCTGCGCGAGGAAATGCAGCTTGAGAACGCCATCATCTCGGTCGATGGCCTCGAGCTCAAGGAGTTCGACTATATCGACGTCGGCGCCATGCTGCCGAATTCAGGCGCCGTGCCGGTCGTGATCAAGTCGCTGATCTTTCCCAGCGCGGCACCGGGCATGGAATGGCAGCCGGCTCCGAACGTGGTGGCGGGCTGAACTCGCCAAGGCGCAGGGCACTGTTTTCCGCGCGGGCAAACTTGCACCCGCGCCGTACCAGGCGGGACTTGCTCACCTTTGAGACTTTACAGCCCGTACACCCGCTTCGCGGTGCCGCCCAGCACCGCGCGCCGTTCGTCGGCGGAAAGGTCCGCGACCAGATCGGTGATGCCGTCCCAGGTTTCCGCGTAACTCGCGCCCAGCAGGATCACGGGCCAGTTGCTCGCCGCCATGGCGCGATCGGGACTGAACAGGTCGAGCACGTGATCGGAATAGCGGCGAATGGCGTCCGTCGACCAGCGCCAGCGCGTGATGATGTCGAGGCCGATCGAAAGCTTGATCGAGACGTTCCGGTTCTCGGCGGCGCGCGCTATTTGCGTGGCCCACGGCTCCCAACCCTGCTCCGGGATCGGCGGGCGGCCGAGATGGTTGATCACGAGCTTGAGCTCCGGCAGCCGTTGCGCGACCTCGAGCACGGATTCGAATTGCGCGGCGTTCACCGGAATAGCGTCGAAGGCGAACTTGGCGGCGGCCAGAAGCTTGAGCGATTCGACGACACCGCTCTGCAACAGCCAGCGCGGATCGGGCTCGTTGCTGATGAGGTGGCGTACGCCGACCAGCTTGCCGCCCCGCGCACGCAATCGTTCCAGATCGCGCGCGGTGGCGTCGGGATCGGCGAGCGGCAGCCAGCCGACGACGCCGCGCACGAAATCAACCTCATGGCAGAGATCGAGGCATTCCTCGGTCTCGCCACCGACCTGATGCAGGACCTGCACCAGCACCGTCCCCTTGACGCCGCAGCGCGTGAGCTCCGGCCGCAGGTCGTCCGGCGTGAAATCGCGCGCGAAGCTGTCGCCCGCGATGTCGGGCCAGGTGTAGGCGTGGCGGCCTTTCCACCAGAAATGATGATGCGAGTCGATCATGCTCTTGCCGCTACGAAACGGCTGCTCAAGGCTTGGACGCCACGAACGCGTCGTGCTCCTTGGTCAGCCAGACATTGCCGGATGCTTCCACGTTCGGCACACCGATATAGCAGAAGACGAGCGACGCTTCCTCGGTCTGCGAGGCGTTGGCAATGACGTGAATTGCCCCGCTCGGGATATAGACGAAATCCCCGGCCTCCAAGACGATCTCCTTGCGGTCGCTCAGGTCGCTGCGCGCCTGGATGCACCTGATCTTGCCGGAGACGATGTACCAGCAGACGTCGTTGTTGGCATGGTAATGCGTCGGGTTCGGCCCGGCACCGGGAACGAGCACGGTGCGCCCCATGACGGCATTGGCGCGGTCGACGGTCTTGTCGCTGATGCCGAATCCCACCCGCAGCGGCGGCTCGTAGGTGGCGTCGACGCCGACCTTGCTCTGCCTCACCACCGTGACGGACTGCTTGTCGAAGGGAACCATTCAGTCGTCTCCTCCTCTTGCACCGCAAGTAATTTCCGAATTCAAGCGATTTCCGTGGCCGGACCGGCGCGCGGCTTGCCGTTCACTTCCCCGTCCACTGCGGCTCGCGCTTCTCCACGAATGCCCGCACGCCGAGGCGGAAATCCTCGCTGCCGTAGCACGCGCGCACGAGGTCGTCGCCGTCCGGCAGGCCGGCATGCAGGATGCGGCCGATTGCCTCCTTGGTCACGCGCATGGTCACGGGCGCGTTTTGCGCCAGCCGTTGGGCGACCTCGGCGACGCGCCGTTCGAGGTCGGGCGGCTCCACGATCTCGCCCACGAATCCGCTCGTGAGCGCCTCTTCGGCCGAGAGATTCTCCGCCAGCAGCAGCATCCGCTTGGTGCGCGGGACGCCGAGCGCCGCGACCAGTCGCGCGTAATTCGCAATCGACAGGCAATTGCCGAGCGTGCGCGCGATCGGAATGCCGAAACGCGAGCCAGGCGTCGCGATGCGCAGATCGCATGCTGCCGCGATCGCCAGCCCGCCGCCGATGGCAAATCCCTCGATGACCGCCAGCGTCGGCAGCGGCAGCGCCTCGAGACCTCCGATATAGCCCTCCATTTTCGCCTCGTAGGCCATGCCGTCCTCGGCGCTGCGGAAGGCCTGAAACTGGGCGATATCCGTGCCGGCGACGAAGGCCTTGCCACCGGCGCCGCGAAACACCGCGACCCGCAGTCCGTGCTCGCTGCGGATGCGCGCACAAGCCTCGTCGAGCTGTTTGTACATTCGCCAGGTCATGGCGTTGCGCGCCGCCGGCCGGTCGAAGATCACCGTGGCGATCTCGCCGTTGCGGCTGTAGCGCACCTCTCCGTCACTCATGATGCCTCCGCTTCTCGCTCGCTCCGCTCTCGTCCCGAGGCGGGCGGCACGCAGGCGAGTATACGCAACCGACGCGAGCTTGGCTGCGTTGCGACGCGTCGCGAGAGCTGGCGGCGGCCCTGCCCCATGGTTCGAGACGGCTCCGCGCGTCCTCGTCATGCAGACGAAAAGGGCGGCGCACCGAGATCACTTCATCGGTTCGATACGGGCGACCCATGGAATGTTGGCGAGCCGCTGCAGATCGTCGGCGGTGACGTTACGTAGGCGCATGCGGTTGAGCGCTCCGTCGCGCCCGGCGAACATGCCGTACTCCCTGATACGTTCGCTATGGAATCGGTCGGGCATGAAATCGAGCACCACGACGACGTTGCGGGGCCCGGCAGCGTCGCGCAACGACTGATCGAGCCGGCGCGAGGCGGTCGCCCAGCCGTAGAGCTGCTGGCCCCACAGGACCACGGCGATCAGAGCGATGCCGGCGATGAACTTGCGGCCGTCCGGCCCCAGCCGCAACCGCCGCGGGCTGCCACGTCGGCGAGCAAACGCATCGGCGGCCGCGCTCACGGCTGCTCCTTGGCGGTGTCGATCACCAGGCCCCAGCGCTCGACGGTGCGGCGCTCGATGGGGAGCAACAGCCAGCGATCCATGGCGATGGCGATGAGGCCGATGATGAGGCAGCCGGCGATGATGACGTCGGACCGATGGTATTCGGCGGCTGCGAAGATCATTTGGCCGAGGCCGTCGGGCGTGCCCACGAGCTCGGCCGCGATCAGCGCGCGCCAGCCGAAGCCGAGCCCGGAGCGAACACCGGTGAGAATGTAAGGGAGGGCCCCGGGAAGGATGACCGTGCGGACGGTTTCGAAACGCCCGCCACCCAGCGCCTGCACGCCTTGCTCGAACACCTCCGGCACGAGCTGGACTCCGAGCACTGTGTTCTGGAACACGATGAAGAACACCGTGTTCCAGATCAGGAACACGGCGAGCGCGGTGCCGATGCCGAGCCATCCGATCATCAGCGGCAACCACACGATCCCGGAGATCGCGTTGAAGAAGATCACCAGCGGATTGAGGAATTCGGACACGCCGCGATAGAGCCCGGCGATGAACCCGCCGACGATGCCGGTCGAGATGCCGACCACCGCGCCGAGGAACAGGCGCCAGAGGCTTGCCTGAACGTGCGTGATCAGCTCGCCGTCGATCGCTCGCGTCCACACCACATCGACGACGTCGGTGACCGGCGGAAGCGTCGCCTTGTTGGGATGGAAGATTGCCCCGCCCGCCATCCATGCGAGCACGACCAGCACGAACGGAGCCGCCGGCAGCAGCCGCCACACGATGTCAGCGAGGGCGCGTTGCGCGCCGCCGCGAGCTACGATCGCTTGTCCGCTCATTTCCGCAGCATCCCCCAGCGTGCGACCGTGATGTTCTCGATCGGCTGCACGAGCAGGCGATCGATGACGACGTAGAGGCAGCCGATCGTGATCATGCCGACGATGATACGATCGATCTGCCCGAAGGTGCGCGCCCCGAAGATGAGGTCGCCGAGACCACCCTTGCGCACCAGCATTTCGGCCGCGATCAGCGCACGCCAGCCGTAGCCCATGCCGAGGCGCAAGCCCACGACGATGCTGGGCAGCGCGCCGGGCAAATACACATCGGTGACGAGGCGCAACCGGCTCGCTCCGAGCGAGCGCAGCGCGAGCGAGTAGTTCTCCGGGATCGCGCGCACGCCGACCATGGTGTTGAAGATGATCGGCACGATCAGCGAATAGACGACGATCACCAGCGTGGTCGTGTGGCTGAAGCCGAACCAGATGATGGCGAGCGGGAGCCACGCGATGCCGGAGATGCTCTGCAGGAAGCGAAGAAATCCCTCCAGCGAATGCGCGGCATAGCGGTTGGTGCCGACGGCGAAGCCGACGGGAACCCCGGCCGCCATTGAAACCAGCGAGGCAACGGCGATCATCGTCAGGCTGGTGCTGGCATATTCCGCCAGCACGCCATAGGTGGCGAGATGGACGAAGGCGTCCCAGGTCTTGAGCGGCGAAACCAGGACGTTGTCGGGAAAGTCGCCGCTCGCCTTGATCGCCCACCATATGGCGATGAGGATGGCGAAGGGCAGCAGGATTTTCAATCCGCGCAGGCCCTGCCAGGCGACGGCGAGACCCGAATAGGGCGGCGGCAGCCGGGCCGCGGCGGACGGCGCCGTCGAGACGCTCATGACGACACGCTCATGCG
>JBAUOM010000542.1:0-3099 GCA_049579765.1 Xanthobacteraceae bacterium | reverse complement strand
GACTGGGCCTTGCCGGCGCCGACGCCGATCGCAGGCGCCCCGGCGGGCACGCAACGCTTCGCCTTCGATCTCGACGGCGCGCCGCCCGGGGCCAAATACGAGGGCGCCGCCGTCACGCTGACGGCGCGCGCGGGGAATGCCGCGATCGAGGTCGTGACCCGTCTCGACTAATTCGCTGGGCGCGCTAACTTGATGCCGGCGGGCCGGTGCCGCGCGACGCGCGCGTCGAGGCTCGTGGCCGGTTCAATTGCAAGCGAGAGGATGAGGATCATGCCCATCAAGGTCGGCGACCGACTGCCCGAGGCGAAGTTTCGTGTGATGGGTCCGGAGGGGCCGGCGTGGAAAACCACCGACGACGTCTTCAAGGGCAAGAAGGTTGCGCTGTTCGCGGTGCCTGGCGCCTTCACCGGCACCTGCCACAAGATGCACGTGCCTTCGATCGCCCAGAACGCCGACGCGATCAAAGCGAAAGGCGTCAACACGATCGTCGTCACCTCGGTCAACGATGTTTTCGTCATGGACGCCTGGAAGAAGGCGTGCGCGGCCGACATGATCGAGTTCATGGCCGACGGCAACGGCGAGTTCGCCAAGGCGGTCGATCTCACCTTCGACGGTTCGGGCAACGGCCTCGGCACGCGCTCGAAGCGCTATTCCATGCTGGTCGAGGACGGCGTGGTGAAGAAGCTCAACATCGAGGAAGCGCCCGGCAAGGTCGAAGTGTCCGGCGGCGACGCCCTGCTCAAACAGCTCTGATCCGCGGCATCAATCGTGCGCGGACGCGGCCGGCCGCCGCGTTCCGACGCCGGAACGCGCATCCCTGAGCCCGTCGCGCGCCAGCTGGTCGGCCCGTTCGTTGAGGACGTGCCCGGCATGGCCGCGCACCCAGTGCCAGCGCACGCGATGCTGTGCCAACAGCGCGTCGAGCCGCTGCCAGAGATCGACATTCTTGACCGGCTTCTTGTCCGCCGTGCGCCAACCGTTGCGTTTCCACTGGTTGATCCACGCCGTCACGCCGTTGCGCAGATATTGGCTGTCGGTGTGGATATCGACCAGGCACGGCCGCTTGAGCGCCTCCAGCGCCGCGATCGCGGCCATCAGCTCCATGCGGTTGTTGGTGGTGTGCGCCTCCCCGCCCTTGAGTTCCTTCTCGTGATCGCCGAAGGCGAGGATCGCGCCCCAGCCGCCGGGACCGGGATTGCCGGAGCAGGCGCCGTCGGTATGGACGATGACGTGCGGCTCGCTCATGCCGTGATTCCGTAGTCGCTCGCGTTCTTGACCGCTTGGTGGAAACGCAGCTTGCGGTAATATTCGAAGGGGTCCTTCGGCCGCACCAGCGCGCCCGGCGGCACGTCGAACCAGTCGACCAGCCGCGTCAGGAGAAACCGCAGGGCGGCGCCGCGCGCCAGCAACGGCAGCGCGTCGCGCTCTCGCTCCGACAGCGGCCGCACCCGGGCATAGGCCTGCAGCAGGCTCCGGCCCTTGGTGACGTTGTAGGAACGGTCGGTCTCGAAACACCAGGCGTTGAGGCAGATAGCCACGTCGTAGGCCAGCGCGTCGGTGCAGGCGAAATAGAAGTCGATCAGGCCGGACAACCTGCTGCCGAGAAAGAACACGTTGTCGGGGAAGAGGTCGGCGTGGATGATGCCCGCCGGCAGGTCGCGCGGCCACGCCTGCTCCAGATGGCACAGCTCGTCCGCCAGGAATCGCTCGAGGTCGGGCTGCACCTCGTTTGCGCGCGCGCCGCACTGTGCGTAGAGCGGCCGCCAGCCGTCGACCGACAGCGCGTTGGCGCGGCTGCGCTTGAAGTCGAGGCCGGCGAGGTGGAGTTCGGCCAGCGCCTCGCCGAGCGCCGCGCAATGCGCCGGGGACGGCCGGCGGATCCACATGCCGTCGAGAAAGGTGATGATCGCCGCCGGGCGGCCCGCGATCCGCCCGAGCACCTCGCCGTGCCGGGTCTTGACCGGCTGCGGGCAGGTGATGCCGCGCGCGTGCAGGTGCTCCATCAAGGCGAGAAAGAACGGCAGGTCCTCGGCTGCGACGCGCTTCTCGTAGAGGGTGAGGATGAAATAGCCGCGACTGGTGTGGACGAGGAAATTCGAATTCTCGACCCCTTCCGCGATGCCCTTGTAGGCGAGGAGTTCGCCGATATCGTAGTCGGCGAGAAAGGCCGCAAGCTCTTCCGCCGCCACATCGGTATAGACGGCCACGACTATTCCGCTGCTTCGGTATCGCGCAGCACCCGGGGCAGCGGAAAGAACATGTCCTCGTCCGCGGTGGTGACGGTTTCCACGTCGACCGCATAGCGCTCGGCGAAGGCGCCGATCACCTCCTCGACCAGGACCTCGGGCGCGGACGCGCCGGCGGTGACGCCGAGGCTCGCGATCGCGCCGAAGAACGACCAGTCGATCTCCTTGGCGCGTTGCACCAGCGCGGCGCGCGCGCAGCCGGCGCGCTCGGCCACCTCCTTGAGGCGTTGGGTGTTGGAGGAATTGGGCGAGCCGACGACGATCATGGCCTCGACCATGGGCGCCACCTTCTTGACCACCTCCTGGCGGTTGGTTGTGGCGTAGCAGATGTCTTCCTTGTGCGGTCCGTGGATGCCCGGAAAGCGCGCCTTGAGCGCCGCGATGATGCCGGCGGTGTCGTCGACCGAGAGCGTCGTCTGCGTCACATAGGCGAGGCGGTCGGGGTCGCGCGGCACGAAACGCGCGACCTCGTCGACCGACTGCACCAGGGTGATTGCGCCGGCGGGAAGCTGACCCACCGTCCCGACCACTTCGGGATGATCGGCATGGCCGATCAGCACGATCTCGCGCCCGCGCTTGTGGTGAATCTCGGCCTCGCGGTGGACCTTGGTGACCAGCGGGCAGGTGGCGTCGAGCGCGAAGAAGTGGCGCCTCTGCGCCTCGGCCGGGATCGACTTCGGCACGCCGTGGGCGGAGAAGATGACCGGCGCGTCGGTATCGGGAATCTCGTCGAGCTCTTCCACGAACACGGCGCCCTTGGCCTTGAGGCTTTCCACCACGTAGCGATTGTGCACGATCTCGTGGCGCACATAGACCGGCGCGCCGTAGCGGGCGAGCGCGCGCTCGACGGTGT
>JBAUOM010000541.1:0-1842 GCA_049579765.1 Xanthobacteraceae bacterium | reverse complement strand
GACGTAGATCGTGTTCGACCAGGCGAGCTGGTCGGGCGCGGCCTGGTAGCCCGCCTTCTCCGCCTCGTCGCGATACATCTGGAAGAAGCGCGCCACCGCGGCGATCGGGCTCAGCGTCTGGCAGTAGGTGTAGCGCATGCGCGCGGCCCAACGGATGGTCGAGCCGGACCCTTGTGAGGGTATCCAGATCGGCGGGTGCGGGGCCTGGTACGGCCGCGGCCAGGGATTGACGTATTTGAACTGGTAATGCTTGCCGGTATAGGCGAACGGTCCGGGCTCGGTCCACGCCCGTACGATCAGATCGTGCGCCTCGGCGTAACGCTCCTGGGAATAGGCCGGGTTGATGCCCATGGCATGATACTCGGCGCCGATGCCGCGCACGAAGCCGGCGATCAGCCTTCCGCGCGTGAGATTGTCGAGGATGGCATACTCCTCGGCGATCATGAGCGGATTGTTGAGCAGCGGCAGCGCGCGGCCGAGAACGGCGAGCTTGGCACGCTTGACGCTGCGCGCGAGCGCGCCGGCGAGGACGCCGGGGATCGGCATCATGCCGTAGGCGGTCTGATGATGCTCGTTGAGGCAGACGCCGTCGAAGCCGAGCCTGTCGGCTAGCTCCATCTGGTCGAGATATTCGTGATAGAGCTCGGCACCCTTGTTCGGGTCGTAGTGGCGGTTGGAAAAGGTGACCCAGGCCGACCCGTTCTTCTGGATCGCGTCGAGATCGGCGTGCCGGTAGGGCATGAGATGGAAGTTGAACATTTTCATGCCGCGATCCTCTCCGCGCCGATGAAGGTTTCAAGCTCGGCGGCGAAGGCGTCGCCCTGCTCCACGTGCGGCAAGTGCCCGCACCGGGGCAGGACGACGGCCTTCGCGCCGGGAATGAGCTGCTGGTAGGCGAATGCATGGTCCGGCGGGAACAGCCGGTCGTTCTCGCCCCAGACCAGCAGCGTGGGCACCCTGATCCGATGCAGCCACTTGCGCAGGTGCGGATCGTGGTTGCGCGGCTGCCAGGCGAGCTTGGCGGTCATCATCCGGTTCTTGAGCGCGGCGTCCTCCAGCTCCGGACGCTCCGAGCTCGCGACCACCGCCTCGGCGAGGTCCTCGTCATAGAACATGGCGCGGAGGCGTTGCTCCTCGCTCACCAGGAACGTATCGAGCTGCTCCACGCCGTCGACATGGATGCCGGCCGCCCCGATGAGCGTGAGCGAGGCCAAGCGAGAGCTGTTGCGCACGGCGAGCTCCGCGGCAATCCAGCCGCCGAGCGAGCTGCCGACGAGATGCACCCCCGAGAGGTCGAGCTGGTCGAGGAAATCGAGATAGAAATTCGCGAGATCGGCGATGGTGTCGAGCCATGCCGGCGTGTCGGATACGCCGAAGCCGGGATGCTCCGGGGCGATGACGTCGAACTTGTGCGCGAGCCTCGCCATGCAGGGAAGCCAGATTCCCGCACCGCCGCCGCCGTGCAGGAACAGCAACGGTGCACCGGTTCCGCCGCGCATGAGCCGGATGCGGCAGTCCCCGATCATGATCAACTGGTCGGTATGGTCGGCCATTTCCCCTGCGTCTCCCTCTAAAGGCGATTCCCGTTGGTTTTGATGCAGGACAGTGCCACGCACTCGGTGTGCTCCCCTCCCCCTTGTGGGGAGGGGTTGGGGGTGGGGGTCGTGCGATTGGCGCACCCCACAGTGCCACATGTATCACCCCCCTCCCCAGCCCTCCCCCACAAGGGGGGAGGGAGCGGACCGAGTTTGCGGCGCGCGCTGATGCCATCTCAACGGGAGCCGCTTTAGTTCCGCTTGCCGCGCGGCAATTCTATCCCTCGAATGCCGGGCACATATACAC
>JBAUOM010000540.1:0-4104 GCA_049579765.1 Xanthobacteraceae bacterium | reverse complement strand
CCGCGCTTTTGTCGAGGTGACGCGCGCGGCCTGGCCCACGCCGGCGCTCGATCGGCTCGATGCGGTATGGGACGGGGCTTTGGCGCTGCCGGTCGCGGTCGGTGTCGCCGCTGCGGGGCACCGGATCGCACTCGAGGCCGTCCTGCACGGTTACCTCAATGCGCTCGCCGCCAACCTCGTTTCCGCCGGCGTGCGGCTCGTGCCGCTCGGGCAAACCGACGGGCAACGCGTGCTGGCCGCGCTCGAGCCGGCGGTAGCGGCGACCGCCGAACGCGCGCTTGCCGCATCGCTCGACGACGTCGGCGCTGCAGCCTTTCGCGCCGACCTCGCCAGCATGCATCACGAAAGCCAGTACACGCGATTGTTCAGAAGCTGAGAGATCCGAGCATGACCAATCCCCACGGCCCCCTCCGCGTCGGCGTCGGCGGTCCGGTCGGCTCGGGCAAGACCGCGCTGATGGACGCGTTGTGCAAGGCGCTGCGCGGGCGCTACGAGATCGCCGCGATCACCAATGACATCTACACCAAATGGGACGCCGAATTTCTCGTGCGCTCCGGCGCGCTTCCCCCCGAGCGCGTTGCCGGAGTTGAGACCGGCGGCTGCCCGCACACCGCGATCCGCGAGGACGCCTCGATCAACCTCGCCGCGGTGGCGGACATGCAGAAGAAATTTCCGGCGCTCGATCTGGTGCTGATCGAATCGGGCGGCGACAACCTCGCTGCGACCTTCTCGCCGGAGCTCGCCGACCTCACGCTCTATGTCATCGACGTCGCCGCCGGCGACAAGATTCCGTCCAAAGGCGGCCCCGGCATCACCCGCTCCGACCTGCTGGTGATCAA
Organism: Xanthobacteraceae bacterium; assembly: GCA_049579765.1. Lineage (GTDB taxonomy): Bacteria > Pseudomonadota > Alphaproteobacteria > Rhizobiales > Xanthobacteraceae > VAZQ01. The sequence goes on along the minus strand of JBAUOM010000540.1, from coordinate 3,265 downwards.
CAAGATCGATCTGGCGCCGCACGTCGGCGCTTCGCTCGAGGTCATGGAGCGTGATGCCAAGCGCATGCGCGGCGGGCGTCCGTTCGTCTTCAGCAATCTGCGCGGCGGGAAAGGCGTCGATGTGATCGCCCGTTTCATCGAGGACAAGGGCGGGCTGCGGACAAGCTAATTGGCCGGCGACCATTTCCCGTCCGAGTCGTTTGCTCGCGTGTTCGGAGCGCCCAGGCAACGGCATCACTACCGTAAATCTTGACATATAATAATTATCGTATTACAGTAAAAAAATAACGAGTGACAGTCGCCGTGAACAAAACCGACCTTACGACCCCACGATGGCGTCCCATGCGCCTGTCGCGCGTCATGGCCGGAATCGCCACCGCTGGAATCGTCCTGATCGTGGGCCTGATGGCCATGGGATTCATCATTCCCGACTGGACTCGAAACATGCTGCTCGCGCGTCTTGGGCAGACCGGAGCCGTCCTGCCGGTCACGCCCGGCGCGCGTCTCGCCGCCGCGATCGTCTGCACCGTGCCGACTGGCGTCATGGTGTGGGGACTTTGGCACGTGCGTGCGCTGTTCCGGGAATTCGCTCAAGGTCGCGTGCTGACCGAGTCGGCGGCCCGGCACCTGCAACTGTTCGGCGCGAGCCTGTTCCTTCAGGGTCCGCTCGGGCCGCTCACCTCGCTGGCGCTGACGATTGCGCTGACGCTTTCCAACCCGTTCGGGGAGCGCGTGGCCGCGATGACTGTCTCCATCAACGACTATCTCGCCGTGGTGATTGGCGGAGTGTCGTTCGCCGCGGCGGCGGTCATGCGCGAGGCCGCCCGGCTCGCCGACGAGAACGCAAGCTTCATTTGAGGGCCGCCATGCCGATCCTGGTCAATCTCGATGTGATGCTGGCGCGGCGCAAGATGCGCTCGCGAATGCTTGCCGAGCGCATCGGCATCACCGAGCAGAACGTGTCGCTGCTCAAATCGGGCAAGGTCAAGGGAGTGCGCTTCGACACCCTCGAACGCATTTGTGCGGTGCTCAACTGCCAGCCGGGTGACATCCTGGAGTACCGGCCGGAGGGCGCCGAGGACCCGAACACCATCCAGGCGGCATGAAGCGGAATGACGCGTGCGGAGGGATGCGCATGAACCACTCCCGCGGCGCAGCGATGGGACGACAGAAGGTCGTGCCGATCCCCCTGCCCACCAGCGGCATGCGCACGACCGATCCGATTCGTCGCCTGCGCGCCGTCTCGCGCGCAATGACCATCGCCACGAGCGTGGCGATGGTCGGCGCGTGCCTCACGGTCGTCACCGTTTGGCTGCTGCCGGTGCTCACGGGCGCGACGATCGTGCCAGGCGCGCCGCGCCCCGGAACGATCTTTACCAGCCCCTCCGCGCGCCTGCTTGCTCTTCCCGTCATTCTCATCCTGCTCGGCCTGCTGCTGTATGCCCTCGATCAGGCGCGCCGCTTGTTTGCCGAATTCGCCGCCGGCGAGATCCTGACGGCACGCGCGGCGCAGCGCTTGAAACGCATCGCATATGCCGTGATTGCAGGTGCGACTTTGCGGCCGCTGACGCGGGCAGTCCTCGTCATGGCGCTTGCCATCGATGCGCCTCCCGACAGCGTCCGCCAGCACTCCATCAGATGGGCGATTTCCCTCCGCAATGCGATGGATGATCTGGCATTTCTGCTCGCCGGCCTCCTGCTGCTCGCCATCGCATGGGCGCTGGCAGAAGCCGCGCGCATCGCCGCCGACCACCGGCAGTTCGTGTGAGCCATGACCGCTGCCGTAGCTTCGGCCGCGCAATCTCGTCGAACCGCAAGCGACGGAGGACGCCATGCATAGGTTCCATCCGCCGTGTCTTGTCGCGCCGCTGTCGCTTGCGCTCGTGCTTGCGGTCGCGTCGCCCGCGCCGCTGGCAATGGCGCAGGCGCCCGAGCAGAGCTTCTCGACCGGAGCCTTTACCCCCCTCGACCACAGCTGGGAAAGCACCGTGTCGTACGCGGTGCCGGATCGGTACAAGTCGGACGCCGGGAATGCGCCGAGTCCGCGCAATGCGGATATTGGCAAAACCGGCAACGGGCCGCCCGCAGTCGAACGCAAGCTCCAGCTGCAGGGAGCCGGGCTCAAGTATCGGGTCAACAAACGACTCACGATCGAAAGCGGATTTCGCCTGGGGCTGGCGCCGAGCAATCCTGTCGGCGAACTTCCGGCGTCGGGCGCGCGCGGCGCCTACATCCGGCTGCAGCGGTCGTTCGGGCCGCGGTGATGCGACATCCGGGGGCGATCGCGTTGCCGGCGATGCGCATGCGGGACAGCGTGCAGGTCACGCCATTGCGCGCGCTTCAGCTTCGCGCGAGCTCCGCTCATGCTGCATTCCCGGGTCCCACATCGATCTCGATGTTCAGATAGGCGTCGACCGTCGCGCGCTGCCCCGGATAGAGCACGGTGGTCGACGTCTGCTCCTCGATGACCGCCGGCCCCGCGATGCACGCCCCCGGCGGCAGCGCGCTGCGCCGCAGCACCGGCACATCGCAGGGATCGGCGGCGTTGAAATAGGCCGGCCGCATCGCCTGCGACGCCGCTTGCGTCGCCGATCCCGCCACCGCATCGACAGCCTTCACCGCGGGCTTCGGTATCAGGCCGACCGCCGTGACCTGGAAGTTGACCAGCTCGACCGCCTCGGCTTGCGCCATATGGCCGTAGCGGCGGCGGTGGGCGTCGTGGAACCGGCGGATCAATTCGGCCAGGTCCTCGGCGCCGCGCAGGTTCGGTACCGGCACGCCGACTTCGTAAGACTGGCCGCGATAGCGCATGCCGGCGCGGCGGTGCGCCTGCAAGCGCTCGCGCGGGAACTGCTCGCGCAGCAGATCGTTCAGCGCTGCCGCCTCCATGTCGGCGAAGATCGCCTCGAGCTCGGCGGGCGTTGCCGCATCGAGCGGCGTGATGCGGGTGAGACTGCGCTCCTGGCGCACGTCGGTCACCAACATCCCATGCGCGCTGAAGGTGCCGGGATCGCGCGGTACGAGGATGCGGCCGATGCCGAGCTCGGGCGCGATCATCCCGGCGATGGTCGGCCCCATGCCGCCGAACGGCAGCAGCGTGAATTCGCGCGGATCGTAGCCGCGCTCGACGGTGATGGTGCGCATCGCCACCATGATGCTGGTGGCGAGCACGCGCAGAACTCCCCACGCCGCCTCGGTCGCGGACAGTCCGAGCGGCTCGGCCACCCGGGCGACGATGGCCTCGCGCGCTTTGACGCCGTCGATC
>JBAUOM010000539.1:0-6892 GCA_049579765.1 Xanthobacteraceae bacterium | reverse complement strand
GCTGTCGCGCATGCCGCCAAGAAAACTGGTATCGCGCGCGGCGGTCTCGGCCGCGGCCCCGCCTTCGAGCTCGCGGATACGGGCGTCGGCGCGCTTGAGCGCTTCGTCTTGCACCAGCACGGTTTGCGCCAGCGCGTAGGGCGCATTGGGGGCCTGCCGCAGACCGTCCTTGATCAGGCGCTCGGCCTCCGGGTCGCGCTGGGCGTCCTCCAGCGTGGTCAGCCGGTCGAACAATTCGATGACGAGATTGCGTTCCTCTGGGGTCATGGGTCGCCTTCCTTCCTCCCGTGACGACGGGGAGTCATGTAGGCACCCCCCATGGCAGCGGAATGACCGCCACAACAAAAAGATGTCCCGCGCCTTTTCGTTCGTTTGGCCAGCAGGATAGGAACAATCCGGGTCAGGCCAGCGCCACTCCGCGGGACGCCAGCAGGGCCGGGAAGGCGTCGCCGGCGAGGAATGCGTATTCCTTCTCGCGCAGCGTCGTGAGGGGATCGAGCCGGCGCAATTGCGCGTCGACGAAGCCGGGGTGACACATGACCACGCCGCCGTCGGGCAGGCCGTCGAGGAAGCGGGCGAACAGCGTGGGGACATCCGCATCGTCGTTGAAATCATAGGCGCCCGCGAAGGCCGGGTTGGTGCGCACGCCCATCGCCGCCGCCGCTCGCCGGAAGCGGGAGCTGAAGACATCGAGGAGCAGCGCCTTGCGATCGGCAAATCGCGCGGCGAACGGGAGCGCGCGGCCGCACTGGCGCACCCAGGCGTTCGGCGCGGTCTCCTTCACCACCTCGAGGAAGGCGTCGCTGATCTGCGGCAGCAGGTGCACGTGCTGATGCCCGTCGACGAAGTCCGGCGCGCGGCCGAAGGTCTCGACGAAGGTCCGCACCTGGCCGGCGATCTCGGCGACCAGCATCTCGCGTTCGAAACGTCGCATGACGGCATGGCGGAATGTCGCCGCAAGCGGCAGGAAGGCGCCCTCGCGCACCGGCGCGAAGCCCTTGCTCGACGGAGGAAACGGCGCGGTGAGCGCAACGTGCAGTCCGATCGCCACGCGCGGTGCGACCGCGTTGAGCGCATCGAGCGAGATCGCTTCCGAGCGGTGGAAACTGGGCGCCACCACGAGCACGGACGCGGCATTGAGGCGTCCGCGCACCACGAGGTCGCGGATCGCGATGTCGACCGAATCCGAAATGCAGAAATCGTCGGCGCATAGCCAGATGCGCCGAGGCTGTGCGGCGGTCATTCCGCGGCCGACCGTGCCGGCGGACCATCGGCCGCGTCGGCGCTCCCGGCGGTCTTGAGCGTGTGCTCGGCCACGAAATAGACCGGCCGCGCCTTGAGCTCGGAGAGGATCTTGCCGACATATTCGCCCATGATCCCGATCATGATCAGCTGCACCCCGCCGAGCACCATCAGGCCCACGACGACCGACGGATAGCCCGGCACCGATTCGCCGAAGACGAAGGTCTCGATCAGGATCTGCACGCCGAAGACGAAGGCGGCCGCCGCGAGCAAGAGCCCGAGCAGGCTCGCGAGCCGCAGCGGCGCCACCGAAAACGAGGTGAGCCCCTCGATCGAAAGACCGATCAGGGAATAGAGGTTCCAGGTGGTGCGGCCGTGGATGCGCTGCGCCGGCTCGTAGTCGACGCGAATTTGCCGGAAGCCGATCCAGCTCGCGAGACCCTTGAAGAAGCGGTTGCGTTCGGGGAGCTGTCTGAGCGCCGCCGCCGCGCGCGGCGACAGCAGGCGAAAGTCGCCCGCGTCCTCCGGAATCTTCTGCCGCGCGCCCCAGTTGATGAGCGAATAGAAGGTCTTGACGCCGAGGCGGCGCAGCCACGGCTCGTTCTCGCGGTGCGCCTTGGCGGTGTACGCCACGTCGTAGCCGTCATCGAGCCAATGGGCCACGAGCGTCTCGACCAGAGCGGGAGGATGCTGACCGTCGCCGTCCATGAACAAGACGGCGCCCAAGCGGGCATGATCGAGCCCGGCCAGCAGCGCCGCCTCCTTGCCGAAATTGCGCGACAGGGAAACGACCTGGATGTCGACCCCTTCCGGGGCAAGCTCGCGCGTCACCGCAAGCGTTGCGTCGCGGCTGCCGTCGTCGACATAGACCACCTCGGTCGCGATGCCGCGCGCCGTCCTGAGCGCGCGGGCCACCTCGATGATGCGCCCGTGCAGGGCGCGGAGGTTGCTGGCCTCGTTGAACAGGGGAACCACGATCGAAAGGCCGACCTCCGCGCGGCCGCGCGCATGCGCGGGCGTGCCGCTCGAGCCGGCGCGGGTCGATGCATCTCCTGCCATTGCTGCCCTTCGACCTCCTGCCCTGCCCAAGCTTTGGGCGTGCAGCGGCGGATTTATAGCCCAAGCACGGCCGCCTGTCGCGCGAGGGGCTGACCAAGGGCCTGCCAAGGGGGCACGCGAGCGAGTTGCCGAGGGAGCCGCCAAAGAGAACCGCCAGGGAACTGCCATGGGAACTGCCATGGGAACTGCCATGACGCGGGCAGGCTCGGCGGGCGGGTGCGGACGTGCTAAGCGGGACCTGCCATGCAGGTGCCCCAGCCGCTCGATCGTCTGCTCCGTCGTCTCGCTCTGGCCTGGGAGGAGCGCGCGCTCACGCTCAAGGCCGCGAGCTTCGCCGGCATCGGAGTGATCAATACCCTGGTCGATCTGGCGGTCTTTCTCGCCGCCTACAATCTGCTCGGGCTGCCGCTGGTCCCGGCCAATGTGCTGTCCTGGCTGGTCGCCGTTTCCGGCTCATATGTGATGAATTCCTTCGTCACCTTCGCCGCCGAATCCGGCCGCCGCCTGCGTTGGCGTTCCTACGGCGCGTTCGTGGCGTCGGGCATCGCCGGCGTGATCACGAATACCGCGATCCTGGTCGTGGCCGCCTATTGGGTGCCGGTCCTCATGGCGAAGTTGTTGGCCATCGCCGCGAGCTTCGCGGTCAATTTCTCGCTGTCGCACTTCGTCGTGTTCAAGGCGCGTGCAGGCGGGGCGGAACGACCGGTCGAATGACGGGAAGGAGAAACGCACTTGCTGACGCGCAATGCCGGGGTCGAGCATCGAATGCGTGACGACGACAACCTGACCACGGAGCGGCCGACATTCGTCACCCATCTCGAATGTTCCCAAACCGGCGAGCGGCATGCGGCGGACCAGCCGCATAACCTGTCGCGTGCGGGAAAGCCCCTGCTCGTGCGCTATGACCTGGCCGGTATCGGCAAAGCCTTGAGCAAGGAGGCGCTGGCGCGACGGCCGCGGGATTTCTGGCGTTATCGCGAGCTCCTCCCCGTGCGTCGCACGCAGGACATCGTCAGTCTCGGCGAGGCGCTCACTCCGATCGTGGCGATGCCGAAGCTCGCGCGGATGCTCGCGGCCGCGGAGATCCTGGTCAAGGACGAAGGCCGGCTGCCGACTGGTTCGTTCAAGGCGCGCGGGCTCGCGCTTGCGGTCTCCATGGCGAAGGCATTTGAGATCGCGCACATGGTCATGCCGACCAACGGCAATGCGGGGGCGGCGCTGGCCGCCTATGCCAGCCGCGCCGGCATCAAGGCCACGGTGTTCTGCCCGGCGGACACGCCGGACATCAATGTCAGCGAGATCGCGCTTGCCGGCGCGAACGTCTACCGGGTCAACGGCCTGATCGACGATTGCGGCAAGATCGTCGCGGAGGGCCAGCCGAAGGTCGGCTGGTTCGACACCTCGACGCTGAAGGAGCCGTACCGGATCGAGGGCAAGAAGACCATGGGGCTCGAGCTTGCCGAGCAGCTCGGCTGGGAGCTGCCGGACGTCGTGCTCTATCCGACCGGCGGCGGCACCGGGCTTATCGGCATGTGGAAGGCGTTCGCCGAGCTCGAGGCGATCGGCTTCATCGGCAAGAAGCGCCCGCGCATGGTGGCGGTGCAGGCGGCCGGGTGCGCGCCCATCGTGCGCGCCTACGACGCCGGCGTGGAGCATGCCGCGCGCTGGGAGGAGGCGCACACCATCGCGGCCGGCATCCGGGTGCCGCAGGCGATCGGTGATTTCCTCATCTTGCGCGCGGTGCGCGAGAGCGACGGCTTCGCCATCGCGGTGCCGGACGATGCGATCACCGCCGCGATCGACGAGGTCGCGCGCGCGGAAGGGTTCTTGATGTGCCCGGAGGGCGCGGCGACTTATGCGGCGCTCAAACAGGGCCTCGCCGACGGGCGGATTCGCCGCGACGAGCGTGCCGTGCTTTTCAATTGTGCGACCGGCCTCAAATATCCGCTGCCGCCCGTCCACCGCACGCTCGACCGCCTGCAGCCGATCGACTTCGCCGCACTGTGATAGGGTTGTCCGCAGCGTTTTCCGGCGAAGTGGCAGCCGGTTCGTTGCAGAAAACGCCTCGAACGCAGGGACGCAGAGCGCTTTCCGATAGCGGAAACGTTCTGAGACCAACGACAGGAAGGAGAGTCATGAGCAAACCCATCATGGCGCTCGCCGTTGCCGCGCTCCTCGCCGGCATCGGCAGCGCCGCCGCGCAGACCTATCCATCGCGCCCGATCACCATGATCGCGCCGTTCCCGGCGGGCGGTCCTTCCGACGCGCTGGCGCGCATTCTTGCCGAGCCCATGCGCACTACGCTCGGCCAGCCGGTGGTGATCGAGAACGTCGCCGGGGCGGGCGGCAATATCGGCGTCGGCCGGCTCGCCCGCGCCGCGCCCGACGGCTACACCGTCGGCATCGGGCAGTGGAGCACGCATGTCGTCAACGCCGTCACCTATTCGCTGCCGTACGATGTGCTGCACGATTTCGAGCCTATCGCGCTCATTGCGATCACGCCGCAGCTCATCATTGCGCGGAAGAATTTTCCCGCCGACAGCGTCAAGGAGCTGGTCGGATGGCTCAAGGCCAATCCGGACAAGGCGACCGCGGCTACCGTGGGCGCGGCCGGCGGCGCGCAGGTCACCGCGCTTTACTTCCAGCGTGCGACCGGGACGCGGTTCGGGTTCGTGCCCTATCGCGGCGGCGCGCCGGCCATGCAGGATCTGGTCTCCGGTCAGGTCGACATCATGTTCGATCAGGCCGCGAATGCGCTCGGCCAGGTCCGCGCCGGCGGGATAAAGGCGCTTGCCGTGCTCACGAAGGAGCGCTGGTCGCCGCTGCCCGACGTGCCGTCGATCGAGGAGGCGGGCGTGCCCTCGCTCTACGTCTCGTATTGGCACGGATTATGGGCGCCGAAGGGAACCCCCAAGGAGGCGATCGGCAAGCTCAACGCCGCGGTGGTCGCCGCGCTCGCCGATCCCAATGTGCGGGGGCGCCTCGCGGCGATCGGACAGGAGGTCTGGCCGCGCGAGCAGCAGACGCCGGAGGCGCTGGCCGCGCATCACAAGGCCGAGACCGAGAAGTGGTGGCCGATCATCAGGGCGTCGAACCTGAAGGCGGAGTAGTCGCGGCGCGCGCCCGCGAGCGGCGCGCCGCCGGTCATTGCGCCGACTGGTAGAACGCCCTGGCGTCGGCGCTGAACGCTTTGCGCGATTCCGGGTCGATGTAGAACATGTGCCCACCGCGATAGAGACGCAGCTGCGTACGCGAGGGATCGTCGGTCGCCGGCATATGGTCGAGCACGTAGCGGCTTGCCGCGTAGGGCGTCACCATGTCGCTGTAGCCGTGCGCGACGAGCAGGCGGAACGACGGAACGAACGAGAGCAGCTCGCGCAAGTCGCCGCCCGCCCCGGCCGAGCCGCGGCTGGAGTGTTCGCCCCAGTCCCATTTGCCGGAAATATCGGACGCCAGCAGGATGTACGTCATCTCGGTCTTGAAGCCGAGCTCGTCGCGGGCATAGGCGGCGAAGGCGCCGCCATAGGCACGGGTGAGACCGTCGAGCAGCGGATCGGGGCCGCGCGCGGCCTCCTGCTCGGGGAAGGGATCCGGCACCGCGAACGTGGCGTCGTAGCGGCTGACGATCTTGCCCTGGGTGGAGCGCAACTGCTTGACATAGGCGTCGCGGATGAAGCCGCGCTGCCTGGTCACACTATCCTCGGGAAGCCCGGTCATCTGCGCGACGCGGGCGTAGAAGCTGCGCGCGGCGTCGCCCTTGGGCCGCGCACCGGCAAGGGTGGTCAGATAGTCGGTGAGCGCGAAGCGCTCGGCCTGCGCGAGCGCCTCCATGCTGAATGCGCCTTTGCGTTCGAGCTCGGCCGCCGCCAGCGACGGCAGTTGCAAGGCGGCGCCCAGGGCGAACTGGCTGCCGAAGACCAGGCCGCCTTCGATCAGCGGTGACACCATGACGATGCCGGACACCGTGATGCCCTGCTCGCGTTGCAGCGCCCGGGCCACCTTGGCGGCGCGGAACCCGCCGTAGCTTTCGCCCAGGAGGTATTTCGGCGCATCGCCACGGCGGTTCTTGGCGAGGTAGAGGGCAATGGCCTTGGCCAGCGCTTCGGCGTCCTGGCGCACGCCATAGAACGCGCTGCCGCCGTCCGGCTTGGCCGGCCGGCTCCAGCCGGTGCCGACCGGATCGATCAGGACCAGATCGGTGAAAGCGAGCCAGGTCTGCGGGTTGTCCTGCAAGCGGGCGGCGGCGGGATCGTTGCCGACGAAGTCGAGGATGCGCGGGCCGACCACACCGAGATTCAAATAGGCCGACGCCGCGCCCGGTCCGCCGTTGAACGCGAAAGTGACGGGACGGTTCGCCCCCGCGCCGCCGTTCGCGACATAGGCGGTGTAGAAGATCGCCGCCAGGCGCTCGCCCGATTGATCGAACAGCGCGAGCGTGCCCGCGGTTGCGGTATAGGCGAGCTTGCCGCCGGGCAGATCGACGCTGTGCTCGGTCACCGAATCCGCCGGCAACAGCCGCAGCACGCCGCCGCGCGCTTCGGCTTGCCGTTGTTCGCCCTGGCCTCCTTCGGGCGGCCGCTGCTCGCTCTGC
>JBAUOM010000538.1:0-11691 GCA_049579765.1 Xanthobacteraceae bacterium | reverse complement strand
GAGCAAGGCCGCGGCCGCATAGGAGCCGAGCTGCAACGCGCGCGCGGCGAGCGCAGCGAGCGCCACGGCCACGGCGATGAAAACGGCGAGCCCGGGCCAATAGAGCAGCGCCGGCATGCCGGTCTCGAACGAGGTTGCGCCGCCGGCCGCCGCGACCCGGGCGCTGAGATCGCGCACGAACGCGCCGTAAGCGTGGTCCTGCGTCGCTTGCTCGATGAGCGAGCGCCACGAGGTCGAGCCGATCGAGAGCCGCGGTCCGCCGCGCCACCAGATCTCGGCGACGAAGCGCCGCGTCTGCATGGTCGCCGGGCGGAACGACAGCCGGACGCGGGTGATGCGCCCATAGGGGATGCGCCCCTGCTGCCGCCCCGCGCGCCATTCGAGCGCATCCGAGCGCAGCCAGAGCTCGAAGGCCGCGCCCATCAGCGACGGCTTGTGGACATAGACCGGGTCGCCGTCGGAATCGGACGCGTGCTCCTGCGGCATGGTGCTCACGGCGGGGACTCGGGGGTCAATTTGTCGACCCGGCGCAGCGTCGGAAATGCCCACATCCAGATCAGCATGACCATGATCGTCCCCAGGCCGCCGATCAAGGCCGAGGGCACCGCGCCGAGCCAGGCCGCGACCGTGCCGGCGCGGAATTCGCCGAGCGAGCCGGAGGAGCCCGTGAACATCGAATTCACCGCCAGCACGCGCCCGAGCATGTCGTAGGGCGTGCGCATCTGCACCAGCGATTGCCGGATGACGACGCTGACCGCGTCCGCCGCCCCGTAGACCGCGAGCGCGAGGAACGACAGCACCACCGACGTCGACAGGGCGAACAGGAGGCTCGCGAGCCCGAACGTTCCGACCGCGGCGAACATGATGCGGCCCGCGCCGCCGGTGATGCCGCGGTGCGCGAGCACGATCGAGATCGTCAGCGCCCCCACCGCCGGCGCCGAGCGCAGCAGGCCGAGCGTCCAGGGCCCCGCCTGCAGGATGTCGCGGGCATAGATCGGCAGCAGCGCGGTCACGCCGCCGAGCAGGACCGCGAACAGGTCGAGCGAGATCGCGCCGAGCAGGACCGGGCGACCGCTGATGTAGCGAAAGCCGGCGAGCACGGTCTCCAGGCTGATCGGCCGGCGCTGCGTCTTGTGCGCATCGTCGCGCGGGCGCAGCTGCACCAAGCCGATCAGCGCGCCCGCGGCGAGGAACACCGCGGCGCAGGTGGCGTAGACCGCCGTCGCGCCGAACGCGGCGTACAAGAGTCCGCCGAGCGACGGCCCGCAGATCACGGCGGTCTGCTGCGCGCTCGCGGATGCCGCGATGGCGCGCGGCAACAGCGGCGCGGGCACGACGCCGGGAAGGAGCGCATGGATGGTGGGTATCTCGAAGGCGCGCGCGGTGCCCGACAGGAAGAGCACCGCCAGCATGGCGTTCCGATCGAGCCAGCCCCGCGCGGTGCCCAGCGCCAGCGCCAGCGCCGCGACCGCCTTTGCCAGCTGGCAGGCGGCGACGACGATCCGGCGGTCGAACAGGTCTGCAACCTGGCCAACCAGCACCGAGAACACCACCAGCGGCACGAACTGGACGAGCCCGACCAGGCCGAGGTCGAAAGCGTCGTCGGTGAGCGCGTAGATCTGCCAGCCCACCGCTACGCCCTGCATCATGAAGGCGCCGTTGATGCAGGTGCGCGCGCACCAGAACAGCACGAAGGAGCGGTGCTGCGTCAGGGAAGCGGCGGCGGACGTGGGCATGCCTCGTTGGCCGGCGGGCTACAGCGGGATCGCGAGCAGGGTGTCGATCAGCCGGCTGTCGAGGATCACGAGCTTCTCGGCGAAGCGCGCCTCGCCGCCGTCGAGCACCACCCGATCGCGGTAGCAGCCGGTGGCGAACAGCGTGATCTCACCGGTATGCATGATGCGCGCGACGACGAAGCCGGTCTGCGCCTCGACCACGCCCTCCTCGCCCGGCGCGATCACCGGCGAACCGACGACGTGGCGGTAGCGCTGCGCTTCGTAGACGTTGGCGTCGCGCAACGAACGCACGCGGTCGCGCAGCATGGCGCGCGAGCTCGCGTAGATCATCGCGAGCGGCAGGCCGCGCGCGAAATTCTCCGCAGTCGTGACGCGGTAGCGGCCGTCCGCGGTGAAGAAGTCCGGCCACGCTTCGAGCTCGTTGCCGTCGATCGCCTGGGCGTAGCGGGCGTTGAGATCCTGGACCCTGAGCGTGAGCTCGGTGGTCATGATTCACCTTCATATCCCGGGCGCAGCGCAGCATGGCGCAGCGAAATGGTACGCTGCAGACACCAATCTCGGGTTTACCCGAGATCGGCACTCAAACGTGCGCAAGTCGGGCAAGCCCGACTTGCGTGAACCGTTACGGGCCGTGGCGGTCTCGCATCAGCGGTGCACCGCATCCGTGACACACTACATTCCCATGTAGCCGCGATAGGCCTTCCAGAAACCGCGCACGGCCGCCTCGGTGACGCGGTTGTCGTCGGAGGCCGTGCTCGCGCCGCCCATCTCCACGACCGACACGAGATCGGCGGCGGTAGCGGTCGCGCGCTGCACGAAGCCCGGCGCGGCACCGTCTTCCATCGAGATGTAGCCGGCCGGGCCGATCAAATTGGCCTGCAGCAGACGGCGCTCGGTCATCGCCGCGTCGTCGCTCGCAAATCCGAAGCAGGTCCAGACCAGCTCGGTCCGGTCCGGACCTTGCGGCACGAGGCGCCGCACCGCCAGGCTGTTGCGGGTCTGCTGCAGCACGAAGGTCGGGAACACGGACAGGATCTGCAGGCCGACGCCGTCGCCGAACTCGTCGACCGTCTCCAGCAATTCAGGTGCCTCGAGCCCGAATCCTTCCTGTGCCGCGCGCATGCCGGCCTGCTCGTATTCCTTGCCGCCGGTATCGGCGGCGAGCGAATAGCTCACATGGTGGCCGCCGCAGTCGCTTACCACGATGCCGCCCTTCTGCGAGAGGCGGTTGAGGCGGAAGGTGGTGAAGAAGGTGTGCAACAGGCTGGCGTGGTAGGTGTCCTTGACGTTCTCCACGTAGAGCTTCCAGTTGCTCGGCAAGGTCTGGCTGTAGCCGCCGAGCAGCTTGACCGGCGCGCGCATCACGCGGCGGATGCGGCGCACGATCTCCGCCCCGAGATATTGCTCGAGCGGCGGCGTCTCGCGCGCGAGCGTGCCGAATACGAGGCCGCAAAGCGTCGCAAGGCGCAGCTTGCGCGGCCCGTGCGCCTCCGGGCGACACTCGGCCGGCATGCCGCCCCGGCCGCCCAATCCCTTGCGGAAGGCCACGCCGGTGAGATTGCCGGCGAGATCGTAGCTCCAGTTGTGATAGACGCAGATGATGTCGCGCGCCTGGCCGCGCTCCTCGAGCACCAGCAGCGATCCGCGATGGGCGCAGCGGTTCTCGAAGGCGTTGAGGGCGCCGTCGCGGTCGCGGGTCACCACCACCGGCATCTCGCCGAGGCTCGAGCGGCGATAAGTGCCGGGGTCCGGCAGCTCGGCCTCCAGGCACAGGAAGCTCCAGGTCGCACCGCGAAAGATGCACGCCTGCTCCTCGTCGTAGAGGTCGCGATCGGCATAGACCCAGTACGGCACTCGCGTCAGGCCTTCCGCGGGCCAATGTCGTGCGGCGGCTGCGATGGTCATGGCGTCAATCGAGCTTCACGTTCGCGGCCTTGATGACCTTGTGCCAGCGTTCGACCTCTTCGCGCATATAGGCGGCGGTGGCCTGCGGCGTGCCGCCGATCGGCTCGGCCGAGAGCTGCGCCAAGCGTGCGATGATATCGGGCTGCCGCAGCGCCTCGTTGATGTCGGCGTTGATCTTGTCGATCACCGCCCGCGGCGTCTTCGGCGGCGCGACGACGGCGAACCACGCCGCCGATTCGAAGCCGGGCAGCGTCTCCGCGATCGTCGCCACGTCGGGGAGCGCGGCCATGCGCTTCGGCGTCGCCACGCCCAGGAGCTTGAGCTTGCCGCCTTTCACCAGCGCGAGCGAAACGCCGAGATTGTCGAACATGAGATCGACGCTGCCGGCGACGAGATCGTTCAGCGCCGGCGCCGAACCGCGATAGGGCACCGTCTGGAATTTGACCCCCGCCATCATCTGGAACATCTCGGAGGTGAGATGCGAGGTGGTGCCGTTGCCCTGGGTGGCGGAGGTGAGCTTGCCGGGATTGGCCTTGGCGTAGGCGATGAGCTCGCCGACGCTGTTGACGGACAGTTTTGGATTGACCACGAGCGCGTTCGGCACCCGCCCCATGATGATGATCGGCAGGAAGGCCGTGGGGTCGAAGCCGAGCTTGGGATAAAGGTTCTGATTGATCACGAGCGGGGGCGGCGGCGCGGAGAGCAGCGTGTAGCCGTCGGGTTCGGCCTTGGCCACCGTCTCGGCGCCGATATTGCCGGCGGCGCCGGTGCGGTTCTCGACGACGACCGGCTGGCCCCACTTCTTCGACAGCCAATCGGCGAACACGCGCGGCATCACGTCGGCGGTGCCGCCGGCCGGGAACGGCACCACGATCTTCACCGGATGGGCGGGATAGTCCTGCGCGCCGACGCCGGACGGCGCCGCGAGCGCGGCGGCGAGGGCGACGCTCGCGCCGATGAGGCAGCGCCCGGAATGGCGCAACCAACCGCCGATACCACCGAGAACCATTGCGCCTCTCCTCATGCCGACGTTTTCTGATTATTCAACGACGATCTTGGCGGCCTCGACCACCGGACCCCATGTCTCCAGGCTTTGCTGGATCATGTCGCGCATCTGCTCGGGGGTGCTGCCGAGCGGCTCCGCTTCGAGGGCGAGGATACGCGCCTTCAGGTCGGCCTGTCGGAACCCCTGCCCGATCGCATCCGACACCTTGCGCGCGATCTCCTTCGGCGTGCCGGGAGGCGCGGCGACTGCCATCCAGGTATCGGCATAGACCCCGGGGATCGCCTCCGCGATGGTCGCGACCTTGGGATAGTCCTTGAGCCGTGTGCGGCCGCCCGTGCCGAGCAGCTTGAGCTTTCCGGCATCGATGTTCTGCTTGTTGGCGAGCAGGTAATCGGGAACGATGTCGATGTTGCCCGCGAGCAGATCGTTGATGGCGGGCGCGCTGCCGCGATAGGGAATTTCCGTCATGCGGAAATCACCCTTGAGCATCATGAGCTCGCCGAGCAGGTGGCCGGTATTGCCTTTGCCCTGGTGGCCGTAATTCACCTTGCCGGGATTGGCGCGCGCATAGGCGACGAACTCCGCCATGTTGTTGGCCGGCAAGCCCGAGCGGCCGAGCACGACCAACGGATAAGTCGCGAGCACGCTCACGGGCACCATCGCGCGCGTGTCGAACGAAGCCTTCGCGAACACAAGATGGGTAATGCTGAAGGTGAGCTGCGGCGCGCACAGCAGCGTGTAGCCGTCGGGCGGCGATCGCAGCACCGCCTCGGTGCCGACGCGTCCGCCGGCGCCGCCGGGACGATTCTCGACCACCACCTGCTGGCCGAGGGCGGCGCTCGCCTTGTCCGCGGCGAAGCGGCAGAGCAGATCGGCGGTGCCGCCCGCCGGCAACGGCACCACCATAGTGATGGGCCGGCTCGGGAAGCCGCCCTGCGCAAGCGCGGCCGGGATCCCCGACGCGGCCACGACCGCGCCGGCGATGGTGACAATTCCGATCATGCGAACCATGCGTTTCCTCACAGCTGGAATTCCATTCGCGCGCCGCGTTCACCTCCGGCGACCAGCGCGGGATGTCGCCGACGACGGTCTCCCCCCGATCCAGGACATAACGGTGCTCGACACCCGATCCCGATATGGTGCCGTGCGCGCCGGCTTGTTGCACCCAAGCTCGGCGCCGGGCAAGCATGCAACCGTCGCAGCGACGGCGAGAAGCGCACCAATCGGTCGCATTGCGTTCCTCCGCGTATTCGTCAGGTTGTGCGTGAACAGGGCGGCGAGGCGGCAGCGGCGAACACAATAATAACACGATCGTGAGGCGGGTGTGGCGCGGCGTTTATTTCGGCGGCAAGGATGCCGGGCAAACCCTCTTCTGCCGTCCCGCGGCTTCTGCTAACCATCCCGCTTCGTGAGCGAGTTGAGCGATCACGCCGTCCCTGACGAAGATAAAGGCACAGCGGCCACAACCGGGCGCCCACGATCGATGAGGGTGTCAGGAGCCAAACACGAGGGGTCCCCATGACCAGCCAAACGATTCGCGCCGTCATGCTGGCGACGGCGTTCGCAGTCACCAATTTCGCCGCTTCGACTGCGAATGCGGCTTCGTTCGACGGCCCGTGGAGCGTGCTCGTCATCACGAAGAGCGGAGCCTGCGACCAGTCCTACCGCTATGGCCTGATGATTCGCGGCGGCACGGTCTCCTACTTGGGCGGCGGCGCGGTCAGCGTGTCGGGACGCGTATCGAAGTCGGGCCACGTGAGCGTCAGCGTCTCGTCCGCCGGGCAGAACGCGGTCGGCTCGGGACGCCTCGGGAACGGCCGCGGCAGCGGGACATGGCGCGGCCAGGGTGCGTCGGGAAGATGCTCGGGCACCTGGAGCGCCACCCAAGGATGACCGCAGCATGACGGGAACGTGACCAGTGTGGCGGTTCAGAAATCCGCATCATTCTCGCGGAGCGTCCGAAATGCGGACTTCTGAACCAAAGCCACACTAGATCAATAAGTTGTTAGTGTCCTTCGATTCCGAAGTTCGCAAACGAGGGTGCCGCGAAATGATGCGAACTTCGGAATCGGACCACTAGCGGGCAACGCGGCGATGGCTGCTGCTCCGCGAACGCGTGGTGGAAGCTTTTTGCCCGCAACCGGGCAGCACATGCTCCCCGCTGGCGCGCTTGAACTTGGCGGCGGGGAAGCGCCCCAGAAATGCTAAAATCCTGTCGGAATGCCGCGCGTCGCAGTCGGAGAGCAACTTTGCACACGCCGCGCATTTGTGTCGCCCTTGCCGTCGGGCTCATGCTTTGCATGCTCCCGCCGTGGCCCTCGTCGATCGAACCGGCATCCGCGCAGACGACGCTGGCGCAGGCCAAGAGGAAGGCGGTCAGAAAAAGCCCGGCGCCAAAGCCGCAGCCGAAGGAGCAGCAAGAGCGTGCCCACTTCACGGCCGCGGAAGACGACGCCGCCGTCGTTCCCGGCGTCCCGGACGCGCGGGTGTGGGGGGATTCGGAGACGAACTTCGCTCGGTTGCTGCCGCAGGTGAAGGGACCGTGGCTGGCGATTTCCGGCGGCGGCTCCGACGGCGCCTACGGCGCCGGCGTGCTCACCGGCTGGACCCAATCAGGCACGCGGCCCGACTTCGCCGTGGTGACGGGGGTCAGCATCGGCGCGTTGATTGCGCCATTCGCTTTTCTCGGACCCCGCTACGACGAGGAGGTGCACAAGAATTTCACCACCATCGGGGCGGCGGACATCTTCGAGGACCGCGTCACGCGCGACAGCCTGTTCGACTACTGGCCGCTCAAGCGTCTGATCGAGCAGCGGGTGACCGCGAAGCTGCTCGCGGAGATCGCCGTCGAGCACGCGCGCGGCCGGCGCCTGTTCGTGGCGACGACCAATCTCGACGCCGGCCGCCGCGTGATCTGGAACATGGGCGCGATCGCCGCGCGCGGCGACGAGGCCGCGCTCAAGCTGTTTCGCGACGTCCTGCTCGCGTCCTCGAGCATTCCCGGATTCTTCTCCCCCGTCCTGATCGAGGTGGAGGCCAATGGCAAGAAATTCCAGGAAATGCACAGCGACGGCACGATCACCGCGCCGTTCTTCGCCATGCCGGAAGGGATGCTGTCCGCGACCGCCACCGGGCGCCCGCCGCTGAGCGACCTCTACGTGCTCGTGAATTCGAAGCTGGGCCCGGAATTCAAGCAGACCGATCGCAGCGTCCCGGGCGTCCTCGGCCGCTCCATTGCGGTCGCGCTCACGGCGGCGCTGCGGGTGGACATCATGCTGGTCTATGCCGGCGCCCAGCGCCACGGCATCAGCCTGCACATCGCCCGCGTCGATGATACGTTCGATTACCCGAGCCGCGGCCCGTTCGACGGAAAGTACATGCAGGCGCTCTACGAATTCGGCGTCGCCGCGGGCAAGAAGGGCACCGCATTCGACGCCGCGCTGCCCGAGCTTTCGATGCGCGGACCGGGCAAGCAGTAGCGGCAGCGACGGCGTGGAACGTTCGGCGTGCCGGCGGCGTTGCTGTTGGGCGCGCCGTTGCGCGCCCAGAGGAGCTTGCCTTGCGCGTCACATCCTTGATCGTGGCCATGTTCGCGAGCGCCGCCTGCGTGGCCCCGGCGCAAACGGCGGAGAACGCACCGGCCGGGCAAGGCGTCGCCTGTCCGCCCGGCGTCACCGGCGAGCCGCCCACGGTCGGCGGCGGCGGTTCCGAGCCGCTGAGCGACAGACTCGCGCAATCGAAGGGCATCATCTGCCCGCCATCCGGTGTCGATCGTGAAATGCGGATCGCGCCGCCAGGCGGCGGCCGGCTCAAAGTCATCCCGCCGCCGGGAACGCCCGGCGGCGATCAGAGCGTGCAGCCGAAATAACCGGCACCGTCGACGTGCCGCGCGCGTCAGGCCGATGCGCGCGGCCGGATTATTTTTGGGCGTTGCTCGACCAGCCTCCCAGGCCCGAGCTCGGCGCGGTGATGCGGACCGCGAAGACCCACGCCGCCCAGAACATCGCGAAGTAGAGCGCAATGAAAGTCAGAAGACCGATGTAAGGGGTGGTATAGCGTTCGACCAGCAAGCCGATCCCCACGGCGATCGCCTCGCCGACCACCACGCTCGAAATGAACACGACCAGCAGGACCATGGCCCAGCCCCCTTAGGCGGTGACTCCATGGCCTTGAGCCTTGGCAACCTCCGCAGAAGGATCAATCGGCGCGATGTCGCTGCGCCCCGTTGTCGCAGGGGTGGCCCTCGCCGGATCGTCCAAGTGACACCGCGGCCGGGGTCGCCTTCATGCCGGGCCCGCAGCCGCGTTCGCGCAGTCTGCGCGGCCGGCCGTGCGGTGCCGGGCATTCACGTCCGTTCGGCAACGGAAGGCGCTCATTAGCTCGCGGCTTTGAGGTTGAGCCTGGACTCGGCGATGGCGCTGAGCTTCGCGTCGGCCGCCTTCTCTTCATCCAGGTTCTTCTGCAGCACGCTTGCACAGTCGTTGCGGCCGAGCTGCTTCGCCCAGGCGATCAGCGTTCCGTAGCGAGCGATCTCGTAATGCTCCACCGCCTGCGCCGCGGCGGCCAGCGCCGTGTTGAGCACCTGCTTGTCGTCGATCTCCCCGGCGACCTCGTCGGCTTCCTCGATGATGCCGTCGATGGCCGGGCAATCGACGCCGCTCGGCTCGACGCCGTGCATCCGGAACACCTGCTCCACGCGCTTCACCTGCATCTTCGTTTCCGCGAGATGGGATTGGAACGCCTGCTTGAGCTGCGGATCGGTCGCCTTCGAGATCATTTCCGGCAGAGCGCTGAGGATCTGGTTCTCCGCGTAGTAGATGTCGCGCAACGTATGCACGAACAGGTCATTCATCGTTTTGATGTCGTTCGAAAAGAAGCCCATGGCTTCCCCCTTTCTGTCTCTGGCGCTCGTCTTACTTTGTCTTCGGCGGTCGGAAGCGGTCGCAGCGTCGCGCGCTCGCCGCTCGTTTACGCCGGGCCAACGGCGGAACCCGACGCACGGTTCCCGCTAGATGCAGCAACTGAGGCGAACGGAGTTGCGCAGCAGCGTCGCGCTCGGCGACATGGCGGGTCGTCGAGCCGGCTGATTTGGCGCGGCGACGGGAACTCCACCTCGCTGCGGCTATTGGTTCCCGGGCGATCCTTCGGCGATCGAGCCGGCAATGCGCGCGGAGGCCTCGACGTCGCGTCGTTCCACCGTGCGGATATCCACTTCCGATGTGAGGGTGCGATGCACCGGACATTTGTCGGCGATTTCCATGAGCCGCCGGCGCTGATCGGCATCGAGCTCGCCGGAGAGCGTGATGACCCGCTCGATGCGGTCGATCATCCCCTCCCTGGTCTCGCAGTGCTCGCAATCGGCGGCGTGGATCTTGCGGTGACCGAGTTCGACCGTGACCTCCTCGAGCGGCAGCGCCTTGC
Organism: Xanthobacteraceae bacterium; assembly: GCA_049579765.1. Lineage (GTDB taxonomy): Bacteria > Pseudomonadota > Alphaproteobacteria > Rhizobiales > Xanthobacteraceae > VAZQ01. The sequence goes on along the minus strand of JBAUOM010000538.1, from coordinate 1,623 downwards.
GCTCGGCGTAGAGACGAAGCGTCATGGCGGTGCAGGCTCCGAGCCCCGCGAGCACGAGATCGTACGGACCCGGGCCGCTGTCGAGACCGCCGACGTCGCGCGGCTCGTCGGCCAGAAACCGATGCCGGCCCACGGTGACCTGCTGCTGAAAGCGGCCCCGCCGCGTCTCGCGCACGATGACGGTGCCCGGTTGCGCCGCCGTCTCGGCGGCGGGCTCCGGCACGTCGAGATAGCGCCCCCCCCAAGCGTGGATGACGTTGGCGACGTAAGCCGCGTCGCTGCGGCGGCTCAGCAGGTGATCGGCGCCGGCCAGCGAGACGAAGCTCTTCGGGTGCTTGGCCGCGGTGAAGATGCGGCTGGCATTCTCGATCCCGACCACGTCGTCGGTCGGCGAGTGGAAGACGAGCAGCGCCTTGTGCAGGCTGGCGATGCGTTGCAGGAGCTTGTGCTGCGCGAGATCGTCGACGAAGGAACGGCTGATCCGAAACGGCCGGCCCGCCAAAGCCACCTCGATCTCGCCCTTGGCGCCGATCTCGTCGAGACGCTCCTTGAAGAGGCCGGTGACATGGCCCGGATCGCAAGGCGCGCCGATCGTCACCACCGCGCGCGCCTCCGCCACGTCGGCGGCGGCGGCGAGCACCGCGCTGCCGCCGAGGCTGTGGCCGATGAGGATGGCCGGGGCCCGCTTCGTCTGCCTTAACGCATCGGCGGCGGCGACCAGATCGGCGACATTGGAGGAAAAGGTGGTGTTGGCGAACTCGCCTTCGCTCGAGCCGAGCCCCGTGAAGTCGAAGCGCAGCACCGCGATGTCGAGCGCGGTCAGCCCTTCGGCGATGCGCTTGGCCGCGTGCACGTCCTTGCCGCACGTGAAGCAGTGGGCGAACAGCGCATAGGCGCGGGGCTCGCCGGGCGGCAGGTCGAGCAGCGCGGCGAGATTTTGTCCACTGGCGTTGCGGAAATCGAAGCGCTCAGCCGCCATGCCCACCTCCTCTTGCCTTCGGCGCGGATCGGGCGCCGCGCGGATCACAGCGGGATTCACTCACGCTGGCAACGAGGCACCGCGGCAGCAACCGCGCGTTTCCGGCTTTTCACGGCATCCTCGCCGCGATTTTGAACCAAGCGCGGCTCTCTTGCGACTAACGGATTGGCGCATGAAGGATCGACTGTATTCCCTGCCGTTTTGCCCAGAGGGGGCGGCGCCCGGCAGGAAAACAGGAAGGGGCTACCATGACTAATTCGCGGATTTTCACCCGGTCACGGGGCGTGTTGGTGCTGGCCGCGCTGGCGGTTGCGGCGGCGGTTCCCGCGGTGTCGCCGGCCGAAGCGGTGCCTGGCTACGACGGCGTCTGGAGCGTCGTGATCATCACCAAGGAAGGCGTCTGCGATCCGTCCTACCGTTATCCCATCCGCATCCGGAACGGAAACTTGGGTAATGCGGGCACCGCGAGCGTCAGCATCAGCGGCAAGGTCGGTAAGAACGGCGCGGTCGTCGTCAATGTCAGCACCGGCGACAAGACCGCCACCGGCACCGGGCGCCTCGGCGGCACCAGCGGCGCCGGCTCCTGGAGCGGCGGCAATGGCGCCTGCTCCGGCGTATGGCAGGCCGAGCGCCGCGGCTGACCC
>JBAUOM010000537.1:0-5647 GCA_049579765.1 Xanthobacteraceae bacterium | reverse complement strand
GCGGCAGGTAGGGCTGGCGATCGATCATTTCCTCGGGCGGGTGCCAATCGGGCCACTCCGCCATCTTGGTCACCCGTTCCGCACCGGACCACGTGAAGCCCTCGCGGCCCACGCCGATGCCGTAACGCAGCGCCTTGCCCTTGCCGAGCACGAGATAGAGGTAGGTGTTCGGCGTATCGACGATGATCGTGCCCGCCGGCTCCTTGGTGTAGTAGTTGACCAGCGTACGGCGGAACTGCGGGGGCAGCGCCTTCTTGGGCCCGGTCTCGGGCCTCACCTCGGGCGGGAATGCCGCCATGTTGCGCGGATCGCCGCCGGTCGACACGGTCGCGCCCGGCTCGATCTGTCCGGGGCCGATCGGCAGCGGCGGCCGCGTGGCCTCCTGCTCGCTCGGAGCAGGCGGCGGTACGCCGTAACCGGGCGCTCCGTAATAGGGACTCGTGCCGGCCGCGGCCGGCTCGTAGCCTTGCGGAGCTTGCGGAGCCGCGTCGCGGTAGGCGGATCCGGGCGGCGGCGGGACCGTAGCCTCCGCCGGGTAGGCGAGACCTCCGCGTCCATGGCGGGGGTCGGTCGGGGGCTCGGTTGCTTGCGGTACGATCGCGGCGGGGCTCATCGGGCGACCCTGCGCGTCGTAGAGTTGAACCGGGCGGCCTTGCGCGTCGTAAAGCTGCTGCTGGTCGCCCTCGGCGACCGGGACGAGCGGGCGATGCGACGGATATCCCTGCGGAGGCGGATAGGACTGCGCCAAAGCCTGGCTGCCCGCCCCTCCCAGGCCGAGCAGTAGCGTCGCGATGGCACCAGCTGTGCGGAAAATCATTCCCCCTCCCCCTACGCAGACCTTCGGTCAGTAACGAGGTCGCCCACGAACAAGGCGCATTCAAGACCATAGCCGGAAAAAATGACCAAGCCATTGATAACGCCGGCCGGAGGAACTCGTCGGAACTCAAAGGGTTGCGCGGGGGAGACGCAACCGGCCGCTCAGCTTTTGGCGCTTTCGCCAAGCACCGCCTTGGCGATCCGAAAACAGTCCACACCGACAGGAATACCGCAATAGACCGCGATCTGCGTGAGCACGGCGCGAATCTCGTTCGGGGTGAGGCCGTTGCGCAGCGCGCCACGCACATGCGTCTGGAACTCTTCCATTTTCCCCAGCGAGGCGATCATGCCGAGATTGAGGATCGAGCGCTCGCGCGCGCTCAGCGTATCGTCCCCCCAGGCCTCGCCCCAGCAATACTGGGTGACGATGCGCTGAAAATCGCGGTTGAAGTCGTCGGCGCTCTTGAGCGCGCGGTCGACGTATTCCTCGCCCAGCACCTTGCGGCGCATCTTGAGGCCGCGGTCGTAGACGTCCTGGTCCATCCTCATTCCTCCGATTTGCGCTCGAGACCGATCAGGGCCGCGAGCAGGGTTTCGATTGCGGTCTTCGGAAACGGCGTGCCGCGCAGCTCCGCGTAGCCCGCGACATTCGCGCGTGCCGCCTCCTCGAGCGACGGCGCTTCGCGTCCCCAGAGCGAGCTGCGGGCGAGCTCGTACATCGCCTCCTGCTGCAACCGTTCGGCCTCGAGCTCCGCCGCCTTGATCCGGGTGCGGAAGCCCTCGGCGGTAGCGGGAGCGACCAGCCCCGGCGGCGACTTGAGCGCACGGCGCAGCTTGCGCAGTGGGACGACCGTCATGTCACGCCATGCGCCGATCCGGCGCTCGAGCTCCGCCACGTCGGCCGCCGACAGCGCCCGCCGCCGCGTCGCGTGCCAGAACAGGAACAACAGCAGGTTGACGTCGACACCCGCCTCCTCCTGCAGCCGGATGCAGGCATCCGCCACTTCGGGCTGGCGGTAGAAGCGCAGTGAGAAACGCCATAACGGCGAGCCCTGCGACGACGGTTCTGCCGTGCTCATGCGCGTGCACTGAGCGGCGTGATGCCGAGCGATCTGGCCACGTCGTCGACCTGGGCGATGAGCGTCGCGTTGAGCGGCACGCCGTCGCTCTCCCGCTCCCGCCTGCGCGCCACGCGGCCCTGCCCCGGCACGCGGATATCGGCGGCGCCCGGCAGCGGCCGGGAGGCGGCAAGCTCGCGAATGTGCCGGTCGACTTCCGCCTTGAACACATCGGCCGGGAGGAAGCGCGCGACGTCGAGCGCGATCACGAATTGTCCCACATTGAGCTCGCCGCCGGGAGGCAGAGCGAAATCCCTGACATCGCGGCCGAACGCGGCGCGATTGAGCGGTCCGGCCAGCAAGCCAATGATGATTGAGAGCCCGCTGCCCTTGTAGCCGCCCATCGGCAAATAGGTGCCCTCGTTGATGCGGGCCGGATCGGTGATGGCGGAGCCGTCGGTGCGGTTTTGCACCCAGCCCTCCGGCATCGGCCGGCCTTCCAGCTCGTGCGTCCTGATGGCGCCGTTCGATGCCAGCGAAGTCGCAATGTCGAGGATCACCGGCGCCTCCTCGCCGGCGGGAATCGCGACCGCGATCGGATTGGTGCCGAGCAGCGGCTCGGTGCCGCCCCACGGAGCCATGTGATTGACGCTCGACGCCGCGCCGTAGATTCCGATCATGCCATGCTTGAGCGCCATTGCGGCATAGGTGGCGCCGGCGCCGGCGTGATTGGATCGCCGCGCGCCGACCCAGCCGACGCCGCAATCTCGGGCGAGCTCGACCGCAAGCTTCGCCGCATAGGTCATCACCACATGGCCCATGCCGTGGTCGCCGTCGATCAGCGCGGTTGCCGGCGAGCGCTCGAGCACCTTGATGGTCGCATGCGGATTCATCGCCCCGCGCTTGAGCTGGCGCACATAGCCGGCAAGGCGGAAGACGCCGTGGGCGTCCGCGCCGGTGAGGTCGGCTTCAAGCATCGCGCCCGCGACCGTGGCGGCATCGGCCTCATTGAGCCCGCAGGCGCGCAAGGCGTCGTCGAGGAACGCCCGCAAGGTGGCAGCGGGAACGCGCCGGATGTCCTGCGCTGCGTTCTTGGTCGGCACGCGAGCACTCAGCAATCGACCACGGCGATCTCCAGCGGGAACTCGTCGACGCATTCGTGGCCATCCCCGGTCACGATGAAGGTGTGGCCGAGGAAAATGCCGAACATGCCGTCCGGTGTGATCGGATTGGGCTCTGCCATGATGACCATGCCGGGCTTGAGCACCTTGTCGATCTCGTCGGCCTCGGTGCGCTCGGCGAACACGTGCGGCTTGTCGGTGACGATGTCGATGCCGTGCACCTGGGTGGGGCGCGATTGCACGCCCTGCTCGCGGAAGAAGCGGCTGGCGAGCCGCATATTGTCGGTGGCGTTGCCCGGCGTGATCTCGGCGACGATCTTCTCGTAGCCGGGCAGCGTGATCTCCTCCCAGAACTTACGCACCATGTCGGTCGGAGGGCCGAGCGTGATCGGCGAGCCGATCTGCGCCGAGAGGCCATTATAGCCGGCGGCCAGCTCCATGTTGATGATATCGCCCTTTTTCAGCGTGCGGTGCGACGGGCGCGGATTGCCGAAGACCATGGCCGGCTCGGCCATCGGCGTCGAGCCGATGATGAGAAAATCGATGTCGCCGCCGCCGTCGAGGATGGCGGCGCCGGCGGCGGCCCGCAGCTCGTATTCCGGCACGCCCGGCTTCGCGCGCGCGATCATCGCTTCCATGGCGCGTTGGCAGAGCGCGCCGGCCCTGCGCACGCAGCGCAACTCTTCCTCGCTGTGAATGACGACCAGCTCGTGCAGGAAGCCCTTGGTGAAGACGAGCTCTGCTTCCGGCAGTGACTGGCGCAGCACGTTGTATTGGTTGACCGGCAGGTAATCGGCATGCCGGGCATCGACCTCGACGAGACCGATGCGCCCGCGCTCGAGCTTGAGCTCCTTGAGACGCTCGACCATGACCTCGGCGTATCTGCCGCTGCGGCTGTGGCGCACGTCGGTCAAGGCGTTGGCGCATTCGCGCCGGCAGGCCTCCGCGTGCGTGCCACCCATCGAGAAGACCAGCGTCGACTCGCCGTCGAGCGGCACGACCACGTAGGACGAGATCGCATGCCATTCCCAATGACCGGTGAGCCATTGCATGCCGCCGCCGAAGCTCCAGTGGCTGGGCCCTCCCGGCACGATCACGCAGTCGAGCTTGTGCTCGCGCATTTTTTCGCGGAGCGCCTTGTAGCGGCGTTGGTATTCCTCCTTGGAGAAATGGTCGTAGACCGCGTCGCGGTAGTAGGGCGTGTCGTGCATGTTGGAGAACGGGGCATTCTGGTCGAGGCGCGTGCGCACCTCCTCCCAGCTCCTCTGCCCGGACGGACGCGGCGTCTGGATGTTCATGGCGAAGTCCTCGGTCTGGTGCATGCCCTATCGGGAAAGCCGGTTCACCCTGGATCAAATCCGGGGTGGGCTTTTCAGGAACGTGCGCTAACTAACTAATCCTTGCAATTGCCGATGGTAACGGCGCCGCCGGCGGCCTCGACCGCCTCCCGCGCGAGCGCGAAATTGGCGACCTGCTCGGGCGAGGGCTTCTTGTCCTTGTCGATATCGCCGTTCGCCGCGCTGTTGTCGATCGACCATGCCGTGCGCTCGGGATCCAGCCCGCCGTTGACCGACCAGACGCAATTCTTCGTCAGCACGTCGATGGCGTAGTCGACCGCATCCTTCGGCTTGCCGGTCGCCTTCTCGATGATCGGCACGACCTTGGCCTTGTCCTTATACATCGTGCGATTGGCCTCGATCATCGCCGCGGCGGTGTCACGCAGGAGCGCGCGGTCGCGCCCGATCCAGTCGAGCGAAGCCCCGTAGGCATTGAACATGTAGTGCGGCATCAGCTCGGCGAGCTGCACCAGCAGATTGAGCGCCGGCTTCTGCTTCTTGGCGAGATAGACGTCCTCGGGGTGGAGCGCCACACCGTCGATCTGCCCCGCGAGTAGGCCAGGCAGGCGGCCTGCCGTGGCGGCGGGGATGAATTGTGCGTCGTCGACCGTGAGGCCGGCGGTTTTCAGAACCTCGCGGCCCATGCGCCAGTTGAAGCCGCCCACGCCGCCGCCGGTGGCACTGAGCTTCTTGCCCTTGAGATCGGCCGCGGTCTTGATGCCGGGCGAGACCATATAGGCTTGCGGCATGCGCGGGGCGAGACCCCAGAACTGCTGCACCTTCATGCCGCGGCCGATGGCGACGTCGCTTACGCTCACGATGGCCGAGCCTTGTGCGGCCGCGGCGGCCGAGGTCGCCGACTGGCCGCCCTCGAACTGGATGATGTTGGGCTCGATGCAGCGCTTGGCGAAGAAACCCAGTTCCTTCGCCACGTAGGGCGACGTATGCACGACGTTGGGCGGCGCAACGGAGACGCCGATATTGATCTTGCGCATCGCCGGGCAGCTCTGCGCAGAGGCGCCGTCCGCCGTCGCAAGAGCGCCGGACGCGAGCAGCGCCAGCAGATAGATCGTTCGGTAGCCGTTCGACATGGCACGTTTCCTTGGCGTCTCCTTGCTTGTTCCTTACGGGCGGCGACCTCGCCTAGTGTGGCGGTTCAGAAGTCCGCATCATTCTCGCGGTGAGTCCGAAATGCGGACTTCTGAACCAAAGCCACACTAAGCAGGTTTCAGTAGGCTGGCCAACGGATGCTGGCCGTGATTCCGTGTTCCCATTGATTCGCGGGGGTGGGACATGGCTGGCAAATCTCCGGTGG
>JBAUOM010000536.1:0-5544 GCA_049579765.1 Xanthobacteraceae bacterium | reverse complement strand
CGCGTGCTCGGCTCCGGGGCTCCGGACGGCGGCTCGCTGCCGAGCGCGCGGTAACCCGCCTCGGTCAGCCGGCAGACGAGCCAATCCGGTTTGATGGGATTTTGCACCCAGGGCGCGGCCCAGCCGTGGGCCAGGCAGGATTCGACAGTTTTCCTCGAGACTTCGCGGCCGTCGCGGTCGAACAAGGGCAGCTTTCCGCCGGCTTGGACCAGGCCGCGCTCGAGATAGCGCCGCTGCGCCTCGGTCGGCCGCGCTCCGCTACCGGCGGGCAAGTCATGACCGGCCGCCGACGCCGGCCCACGCTCTTGCTTCCGCGGTGCGCGAGCCATGGCCGGCTAGTGCCCCGAGTCCGAAGCTCGCGCCCGCCAAGCGGCAACTGCGATTGCAAAGGTCGTGCTCGAAAGGGGCACTAGAATCATGGAGTTGCGAGCGGCCCTGAGATGCCGAAGTTCGTATCTGAACGTGCCGCGAGGGCCGACGAACTTCGAGAGCGGACCGCTCGCCGTTAACGATGATTAAAGACACCTTAACAAGCAGTTTCCTTCGGTATGCCAAGCCGATAGGATAGCTCGACGGCAGCGAAATGTCTGCGCGGCGCGTTGCTGCCGGCTGCCCGAAGGGGGTCCGCAGGGGATCTCGAGCTGAAACGCGCTCGTGGCACGGCCGGGACGTGTAACCGCCGCTGCTCTGGTCCAGCGTAATACGAGGCGACAACGGACATGGCAAACACTCCGAAGAAGATCACGGATCCGACGGAAGCGGCGCTTTCCGCGATCCAGGATGCGCTCATGGCGCGCGAAAGCGCACCTGAGCCGGAGCCCGGCACTTCGCCCGCGCCTGCGGCCAGCGAGGCACAAGAACCCGGCCCGGAGCCGGTCGCGGAGCCCCTCACCGACCCGGTCTCCGAGCCGCCCTGGCGCACACTGCGCTCGCCCGCCGCCGACGAGCTGTTGCGAGATGATACGGAGCAAGCCGCGTTGCGTCCGCCGGCCAACGATGATCGCGAATCCATCGGGGCGATCCTGCATGGCCTGCAGCGCCGGCCGGCGCGGACGTCCTACCTGTACGCGACCATCTTCTCCGGGCTCTGGCTGGTCGCCGGGCTGCTGCTGGGCTGGATGTATCTGCCGCAACTGCAGGCCGCGTTCGGCCCGACCGGCCTGACCGCGCCCGTGCTGGCCGTGCTCGGCGCGGCCTTCTTCGTGCCGATCATCTTCTTCTACGTTCTCGCCCACATGGCGTGGCGCTCGCAGGAATTGCGGCTCATCATCCAATCCATGGCCGAGGTCGCCATGCGGTTGGCCGAGCCCGAAGAGGTGGCGCGGGAATCCATCGTCACCGTCGGGCAGGCGATCCGGCGCGAGGTCGCGGCCATGGGCGACGGCATCGAGCGCGCGCTCGCGCGCGCCGCCGAGCTCGAGACCTTGGTGGCGAACGAGGTCTCCGCCCTCGAGCACGCCTACAACGACAATGAAGTGCGCATCCGCGCCCTGCTCCAGGAGCTCGGCAGCCAGCGCGACAGCCTAGTCGGCCAAGCCGGGCAGATCCGCGACGCCATCAACGGCGTCCATCTCGATCTCAGCCACGACATTTCCCAAGTCGGCGAACTGGTCGCCGAACAGGTGAACGAAGCGTCGCGGCGGATCACGCACGCGCTGTCCGAGAAGGGCGAACACATCACGCGCGCGCTCGGCAACGCCGGCGACACGATGATACAGTCGCTCGGCGAGCGCGGGGGCGATCTGCTCGACCGCCTCGAGCGGTCCAGCCAGGACACGGCGAAAGCCATCACAGCCGCCAGCGAGCGCCTGACCGAGACGCTGACGTTCAAGACCGATCACATCGGCGACGAGTTCAACGAGATCACCAGCACCCTCCACCACACGATGTCGGAGCGGCTCGAGCAGGTGACCGAGGGATTCGCGCAGAAATCCGAGGCCATCCTCGACCTGATGACGAGCCGTTCGCAGGAACTGACCGATCTCGTGATCGACACCGGCAACCAGATGGCCGAGACGATTTCCAGCCGCGTCGAGGAGGTCAACACTACGCTCAAGAACACCGGCGACTCGCTCGTGCTCGACCTGAGCCTGCGCGGCGGGGACGTGGTGTCCAAGCTCGAGCAGACCGCCGCCGGCATCACCGACGCCATCGTGCAGCGCGGCGAGCGGGTGACCGAACAATTCCGCGACAGCGCCGAATCGTTCGTGGCGGCGATCGGCAACCGCGGCGACTCGGCGGAGGAGGTGCTGACCCAGCGGCTGCGCTCGTTCGAGGAGATGTTCAGCCGCGGCAGCGCCGAGCTCGCCGAGGTGATCGGCGGCCGTACCGACACCGTGCGCGAAATGCTCACCGCGCGACTGCAATCGTTCGAAGCCATGTTGAACAGCGGCGGCACCGAGCTGGCGGAGCGGATCGCACGCGACTCGACCACGCTCGGCAATCTGATCACGCGCCACCTCGCCGAGTTCGACCGTACCGTGAAAACCTACGGCGGCGAGATGGTCGAACGTCTGGGCGAGCGCTCGCAGGACATCTCTGGAGCGATGCGCGATTACCTCGACAATTTCGACACCCGCGTCACCATCAAGTCGGCCGAGGTCACCGCCAGCCTCGACCAGCAGCTCATGCGCTTCCGCGACGCGCTCGACGCCCGCACCCAGACCTTGGGCGACACCCTCACCGCGCGCGTTAACGACGTCGCCAAGACGGTGGCCGAGAGCGGCGAGGAAGTCGCCAAGATGATGACGGCGACCGGACAGGAGGTGGTCGGCGCGCTCGACCAGCGCATCGCCGACGTGACCAGCGTCATCAATTCGCGCGGCGCCCAGCTCGCCGAGAGTATCGGCGCCAAGATCGCCGACATCGACACGACACTGGGCGTCAAGGCGATGGAGGTCGCCGACAATCTCGATACCCGGATCGGCCGTTTCGAGGACCTGCTGTCGGGACGCGCCGAGACCCTGACCCGGGAGATCGAGACCCGCAGCCAGTCCGCCGCCGACCTGCTCAGCGCGCGCACCGAGCATCTGAGCAGCTCGATCAGGACCAACGCCGACGAAGCAGCGCGGGCGATCGGCAAGCTGACGCAGGACGCCGCCGAGCTGCTCGCCGCGCGCACCGAACAGCTGAGCGATACGATCAGGGCCAGCACCGGCGAGGCCGCGCAGGCGATTGAGAAGCTCACCCAGGACGTGGCCGGCAGTCTCGACACCCGGGTCGGCCGCTTCGAGGAACTTCTGCTCGGGCGCGCCGACAACCTGACCAGGGAAATCGAGGCGCGCGGCCAGTCCGCTGCCGACCTGCTCACCGCGCGCGCCGAGCACCTGAGCAACGCGATCAGGGCCAGCACCGGCGAGGCCGCGCAGTCGCTCGAGAAGCTCACCCAGGACGTCGCCGGCAGCCTCGACAGCCGGGTCGGCCGCTTCGAGGAGTTGGTGAGCGGGCGCGCCGAAATGCTGACCAGCGAGATCGAGGCGCGCAGCCAGTCCGCGGTCGAACTGCTCAGCGCGCGCACCGAGCATCTGAGCAGCGCGATCAGGACCAATGCCGACGAGGCCGCCCAGGCGATCGAGAAGCTGACCGCCACCTCCGTCGAAGCGATCGGCGCCCGCGTCGACCAGCTGAGCAACACCATCAGGGCCAGCACGAGCGAGGCGGAGCGCTCGATCGGCAATCTCGCCACCTCCACCTCCAACGTCATCGGCGGCCGCATCCAGCAGCTGAGCGAGGCGGTCAAATCCAACAGCGCCGAGGCCGAGCGCTCGATCGGCAGCCTGGCGGCGTCGGCCTCCAACGCCATCAGCGCGCGCATCCAGCAGCTGAGCGAAGCGGTCAAGACCAACAGCGCCGAGGCGGAACGCTCGCTCGGCAATCTCGCCACCTCCGCCACCAGCGCCATCACCGCGCGTATCCAGCAGCTGAGCGAAGCGGTCAAGACCAACAGCGCCGAAGCCGAACGCTCGCTCGCCCAGCTCACCGCCGCCACCACGAGCACGATCCGCTCGAGCGTGCACGACGCCGAGCGTACGATCACCGGCATGTCGACCGGAGTGAGCAACGTGCTCAAGCAGAACGCCAACGAGGTCGAGCGCACGTTGCTGGCGGTCAGCGCCGAAGTGGCGCGCAACGTCGTCGGCAAGACCGAAGAGATGTCGACCGCCCTCGGTCAGCGCGCGGCCGAGCTGACGCAGATCGTCGACGAGAAGTCGAGTGGCTTGCTCGCCGCGCTCACCGGCCGGAGCGAGGAATTCGTGAGCGAGGTGGGCCGCGTCACCGAGCATGCGGTCAGGGCGATCGAGGCGAAGGGGCTCAACTTCACCGAGTCCATGATGGAAAACAGCGCGCAGATCGCGCGCCTCATCTCCGAGGCGAGCGAGGCCGCGACCGGCGCCGTCAATCAATCGCTGAAGGACCTGCAGACGAGCCACATCGCGGCCACCGAGACCACCAGCGAAGCCGTCAGCCGCTCGGTCCGGGAATTGCGCGAGACCGCGGAAATGGCGACGCAGAGCGCGGCGAAGACCATCGCCCGCACCCTGCGCGAACTGCAGGACACCACTCACGCGGCGGTGGAGCAATCCAAGCAGAGCTCGTCCTCCGCCATCGCGGAGATCCACGAGACGCAGAACATGCTGCGGTCCGATGCGACCACGCTCTACGAGCGTTTGCGCGAGGCCAACATCCTGCTGCAAGAGGTGCTGAGCGGCACGCATGAGAACATGAGCGACATCGAGAGCACCCTGGTCGGACGGGTCGCCGATTTCGTCGCGGCCATGAACGAGGTGGCGCAGAAAGCCGGCGCGACCAACCGCGACGTGGAGCAGCAGATCGCGGCCTTCCGGGAGAGTTCGGGGCAGACGCTGAACGACCTGTCGCAGCTCGCCGGCCAGTTCGATGCCCACGGCCGCTCGCTGGCGGAAGCGGTCGCGCTGATCGACACCAGCAACCGGCGAACCGAGGGCGCGCTGTCCGAACGCACGAGCTCCCTCGAGGAGCTGCTCGTCACCCTCGACAACAAGGGCAACGATCTGGACCAGCGGCTCGCACACTTCGCCGGCGTGCTCGACGAATCGCTCGAGGGCGCGGCCGAACGGGCGCGCGAGATCGCCCGCCTCACCGCCGAAGCGGCGGCCACCGGCGCAGATGCGATCGCCGAAAATTTCGACGCGATCCGCAGCGGCGCCGAGGAGGAGCGCCAGCGCCTGGCCGAGGCCATGCGCAGCATCTACGACCAAGCGACGGAAGAGGCGCATGCGATGCTTTCGCAGGCGGCGCAGCGCTTCACGGACATGCTCGACGGACTGAAGCAGATGACGTCGGAGATGCAGCAGGAGCTCGAGGCCACGCGCGGCGAGCTGCGCAAGGGCATCCTCGAACTGCCGCAGGAGACGGCCGAGAGCGCGGCGCAGATGCGGCGCGTCGTCCTCGACCAGATCGAGGCGCTGGCCGAGCTCAACCGCATCGTCGCCCGCCACGGCCGCGGCCTCGACGCCGTGGAGCCGACCGCGCGACGGATGGAACCGGTCGAGGCGGCGGCGCCGC
>JBAUOM010000535.1:0-12274 GCA_049579765.1 Xanthobacteraceae bacterium | reverse complement strand
GTCCGAGATGCGGACTTCTGAACCAAAGCCACACTAGATCAACATGTTGCTAGTGTCCTTCGATTCCGAAGTTCGCAAACGAGGGTGCCGCACAATGATGCGAACTTCGGAATCGGGACACTAGCATTGCAAAAAACCGATAACGACCACCGACCTCAGGGGAGGATTGCATGACAAGGTTCGCGCCACCAACCGCGTGGCCCGTTGCGGCGGGCGCCGCTGCCCTCGCGCTGGCCCTGGCGTCGTCACCGGCGCCGGCGGCCGAATTCGTGATGAAGTTCGGCACCGCGACCTTCAACGAAAGCCAGCACCAATATATCAAGTTCTACAAGGAGGCGGTGGAGAAGGCGTCCGGCGGCCGGATCGAGGTCGGCGTCTATCCGCGCAGCGAGCTCGGGCCGATCCCGCGCATGATCGACGGGTTGCAGCTCGGGACCATCGAGGCCTATATCGGCCCGGCCGATTTCTATGTCGGCGTCGACCCGCGCTTCGGGGTCCTGAGCACCCCGATGCTGTTCAAGAACAACGATCACGCCTCGGCCACGGTGCTCGATCCCGAGCTCAACGAGTATCTGCTCGGTCTGGGCGAGCCCAAGGGGCTGGTGGGCCTCGGCACGTTCGGCCTCGGGGCGTCCAACTACGCGGCCAAGTCGCCGATCCTGCGGCTTGCGGATTTCTCCGGAAAGAAGCTGCGCGTCAACGCGACCGCGATGGAGCGCGAGAAGATGCGCCGGCTCGGTGCCACCGCCGTGCCGATGCCGTTGAACGAGGTGATGCCGGCATTGCAGCGTGGCGTTATCGACGGCACCATGAGCGGCACGTCGGTCTTCGTCGCGTTCAAGTTCATCGACGTGGTCAAGACCATTACCGTGACCAACGACACGATGCTGGTGTCGCTCGCCATGGTCAGCAAGGCCTGGCTCGACAAGCTGCCGCCGGACCTGCGCAAGATCGTGACCGACACCGGACGCGAGACGCAGGTCAGGACGCACAAATGGGAGCAGGATTTCAGCAAGACCCTTGAAGTGAAATGGCAGGAGATGGGCGGCCAAATGCATGCGCTGCCCGCGGACGATCTCGCCAAGATGAGCAGTCTGCTGACATCCGTGGGCGACGATGTCAGCAAGGATCAGCCCGCGGTGCTCGAGCTGCTCAAGAAGGTCCGCGCGGTCGCGGCCAAGCATTGATCCGAGCCGGCAACGCGGAAACGGCGGCGGGAGCCGGACCGCGTCGCCCCGCGCAGCTTCGCCCTGCACCATGACGATCAGGCTCGTGTTGCGCCTGCTGCTTCGCGACGTTCCGCGCGCGGCCGTCGGCGCGGTCATTCTGCTCGCCATCGCGATCAACTTCGCCAACATCATCGGCCGCTATGTGTTCCTCTCGCCGCTGCCGTGGGCGGAGGAGGTGCTCGTGTTCCTGGTGACCTGGGGCGTCTGCCTCGGTGCTTCCGCGGTCACCTACGACAACCGGCATCTCGACATGGACCTGTTCGTCGTTCGCTTCCCGCCGAAGCTGCGCGCCGTGCTCGACCTCCTGCAACTCGCGGCCACGGTCTGCTTTTGTGCTTTCACCGCCGTCAACGCCTGGACCATCGTCGCCCTCATGGCGCGCAACGGCCAGGTCAGCGTCACCGCCGGGATACCGATGACGATACCCTACGCGGCGTTCGTCGCGGGCTTCGGTCTCATCGCGGTCGCCGCCGTCGCGGGCGCGGTCGAACGCCGTTTCGACCGCGTCTCCGGCCGGGCGCTTTCGTCCGAGCGCTGAGGCCCCCGCGCCCATGCTGTGGCTGATGTGCCTTCTGCCGCTCGGGCTGCTGGTGCTGGGATTTCCGTTTTTCCTCGCTTTGCTGTCGACCGCCACCATTGCAATCGTGGCGTTCACGACGGTGCCGCCGACGGCGGTGCTCCAGGTCATGTTCGGAAGCATCGGAAACTTCGCCTTGCTGGCCGTGCCGTTTTTCATCTTCGCCGGCGAGCTGATGGGCCGCGGCGGAATGGCGCGCCGGCTCGTGGCGGTGGTCATCGCGCTGTTCGGCGGCATCCGCGGCGCGGTCCCGATCACCACGGTCGGAGCGGCCGCGCTGTACGGCTCGATTTCCGGTTCGACCGCGGCGACGGTCGCGGCGCTCGGCCCGCTGTTCTATCCGCAACTGCGCAAGACCGGATACGACGAGAAGTTCTCGGCCGGCGTCGTCACCTGCGCCGGCTATCTCGACAACATCATCCCGCCGTCGATCGCGATGATCCTCTACTGCGCCGCCGCCGAGCAGTCGGTGATCAAGCTGTTCGCCGCGGGCGTCGTCCCGGGCTTCGTGCTCGCGGCGATCATGGCGCTCTATATCTACGTCTATGCGCGCTGGAAAAAGCTCGATACCGGCACGCGGTTCCGCTGGCTGGTCTTCGTGGCGGCGCTGAAGGAGGGCGCCTGGGCGGGGATGATGCCGGTGATCGTGTTCGGCGGACTTTACGGCGGCATCTTTTCGCCTACCGAAGCCGCCGGGGTCGCCTGCGTCTATGCCGTTTTCGTCACCATGGTGGTGCATCGCGAGATCGGCTGGCGCGAGTTCTGGGACGTGGCGGTCACTTCGATGTACCTGACCGCGCAGATTTTTCTGATCGTGGCCGTGGCCGGCGTGTTCTCCTGGCTGCTCACCACCAGCGGCGCCGCCGGCGGCGCCGTGGACACCCTCTCGCGCCTGCAGCTCCCGCCGTGGCTGGTGCTTCTCGCCATCAACGTGTTTCTTCTGATCGTGGGATGCTTCATCGACACCGCGTCCTCGATCCTGGTGCTCACGCCGCTCCTGCTCCCGATCGCGCAGTCCATCGGGGTCGATCCGATCCACTTCGGGATCGTCGTCGTCACCAATCTCAGCATCGGCACGTTCACCCCGCCGTTCGGCATCAACATTTTCGTCGCGCAATCGATCTTCGACGTGCCGCTGCGCAGCATCTATCTCGGCGTCGCGCCGTTCATCGGCGTCGCCATTGTCGGCCTGATGATCGTGACCTATGTGCCGGCCCTCTCGCTGTGGCTGGTGCGCTTCCTCGGATGACGAGGCGACGGGGCCGCTCGATCCTGTATTCGTTGCGCGCCCTCGCTCGTTCGAGCAGGCGGATGGATCGACTCGGCGGCGGGCACGAAAGGGCTGGCCGATCCGACCGAAACCGGTTCCGGTCCGACGTGACGTCGCTCCGACCCGCGCTGCCGAAATCCCCCGACCCGCAGCCGCAAAGGTGGTCTGCAGCATGATCCCGAAAAGTGTGCAGCGGTTCTCGGAAAAGATCATGCTCAGATCAAGAAGCTAGATCGGGATGACGATTCGAAGAAAAGTCATCCTGGTCTAGCGCTTTCCGGTCGTCGCCGCTCCGGCCAGGGACTGGGCGGTGTCGAGATGCTTGCGCAACGTGGGCAGCGTCTCGCTGGCGTAGTTGCCGGCCGCGTCCTTCTTCTTCGCCTCCGTCTCGTACGCTTTGATGTCTTTCTTGTGATCGACGATCATATGCCGGACGAACTCATGGTCGAATTTCGCACCGGAGAGCTTGGACATCCGATCATACGTGGCCTTCTGCTTGGCGTTCGGCTCGGTCGGCGCCGTCACGTCCATGGACTTGGCCGCGGCCACGGCCTTCTGATTGGCGTCCGAATGATCTTTCTCCAACATTTGACCGAAGGAGCGAACGCCGTCGCTGTCGGCCTGCTTCTGCGCCAACTGGCCCATTTGAACTTCGGCCAGGTTGCCCTCGATCGCTTCCTTGAGGAACTTCTGGCTGGCCTTGTCCTGGGCGAAGCTCGATGAGCTGAACAAGAGCGCGAGCGCAACGCTCGCGCCGACGATGAAAGTGGTCCGCATGGTACACCTCGCTGGAACGACTGCTTCCGGGGGATGGGGGTAGTTGCAAGAGCAACCGCGGGGCTTCGATTCGGTTCCCGCCGTACCGTGGTGGAGACACGCCGCGCTGCTCGCACCGATCCATGCCTCGCCTGAGCGTGGGATCGGCGCCGGCCGATGACCGGGCTCACGGCTTTTTTAACGGCCCCGACTTGGCGGCGCACTGCGGCGGCGGCTTCGTGGGTGGGCGTTCCCTCGCGGACCGAAAAGCGCGGAACGGCCGTGTCGGTCGGTCATGAGCTCGAGCGGCCGGCGTCCCGCTCCCGAAGGTCGCGGCGACGCTCCTTCGTCACGACTTGCGCCGTGGCACTTTCCTCGACCGCACGGACGCCGAGTACTCGGCCAGGCACTCGGCCCAGTGCGCGTATGCGCGATCAGAAGACGCCGAGGCTCCTCCTGAGACGCCGCCAGAAGCTTGCGGGGCCCGAGAACGGGCGCCCACATGCCTGCTCGATTCTTTCGATGGCGTTGCGCGAATTTTCCAATGAAATCTCGTTGTAGGGCGGTTGGCGCTGAGAGCCCTGAACCAGAATGCTGTGTCCCGACTTCATTGCATCGAGCAGGTCATTCGGCAGGGCTTGAGCACGTGTCGAAAGCGGAAGCGGGGATTTGGGCGACGGCGGCACCGAGAGGGCGAAGGCATTCTCGTCAATGATCAGCTCGATGTCTCCCTCTATGTCCGGTCCGGGCGCCGAGAAGTGCAGGCTCAGCCGCGAACCCGGATGGTCGCAGCGGACGAATATGCAGAACCAATCGCCGGCCTTTTCCGGGTTGTCGGCACATCCCTGAACGGCCCGGTCCTGTTCGCCGGGAATTTTGGCCGATGTCCAGGGCGCTGTCCGGGCGTCTCCGGCCGCGGCAAGGCAGATGCATCCGACAAGCAGGATCAAGGTCATGCATCGCATTTGATGCTCTCCAACTCACGCTCCAAGAGCCACCCCGCGGACGTTCCGGTTCCCGTGCCCGGGCGTCATCGATGGAAAGGTCAGCCCCGTGCGCAGATTGGCCGAGGAACGCCCGACCCTCTTTCCGGAGGGTCGATCAGACGGCCGCCCGCGGCGCAGAAGGTGGCAATGCAATGGTTAATTTGCTGTGAATCCGCCCCGCCGCCGCGGTGGCCGGTCGCGGGCGCGGTGGCGTGCTCGATTCAAGGAAGCGCGCCGATCGGACCTCATCCAATCCCGGGAGGATAGAGGCCCCGGCGACATTGGCCGCGGTGGTGTCAGCGGAACCACTCGGTGGGAGCGGGAGAGGCTAAATTCACCTGCGGTTGCTCGCCGCCGCCTCGGCTCCGGTAGCCAACTCGACGATCTCGGTCGTGATCTCCTCCTGGCGAAGTTGCCGTTCGCGCTGCGACAGGACTGCGAGCTTGCTCTCGATGTTGGTCTTGGCTGATGCCATGGCCAGCATGCGAGCTTCATTCTCCGCCTCGAACGCGTGCATCGCCGCTTGGCACAGCTGCGCATAAACGTATTCCGCGGCAAGGCGCTCGAGCAGGAGCTGGGGTCCCAGCGTGGTCAAAGGCATCCGCCTCTCGATCGGCCGGGTGAAGCGCTCGAAGTCGATCGGCAGCAGCGAATGCCGGTCGATGCGGATGCCGCCGCCGGCCACCACGCGTGAAAACAGGATGTCTACCTTGGCAATGGCACCACTGGCAGCGTAGCCGTACAGGGCATCGGCCAGTCGGTTCGCGAAGCTCGGAATTGCCTCCACATGCGTCGCCATCGGGGCCGACCAGGTGGGCGTTAGTCCGCGCTCGTGCGCGACCGCCGTGCCGCGGGTGCCGATGACCAAGGTCGTTGCACCTTCGAGGTCGCCCCCTGCCGCGTCGAGGACGCGTTCGCTGAACGCTCCGGCAAAGCCCTGTTCCGCGCAGAACAGGATGAGGCCGCGTGCGGAACGCCCGGGCGCAGGCGAGGTCGTCATGTCCCGCGGCAGGAAGCTCAGCGCCTGTCCGATGGCGCGCGAAATCACGTCGGTATAGGCTTCGATGCCGGCGAGCAGCGATCGGCCCTTCTGCGCCCGCGACGCTGCGATGCCGCGCATGGCCGTGACCACCGCCCCGAGCTGGCGGACATTCTGGATCTGAGTGACGATATCGGCGAGTCGCTCGGCCATTTTACCCGGTGCTCGGCTCGGAAGCGGTCGGCGGTGCGAGCTGTGTCACCAGCGCGGAAAGACTGGTCTTCAATCCGAGCCCGTTGGCCTCGTCCAGGCGTCCGGTGCGCTCGATATCATCGACGATCTGCCGGGCGAAACGATCGATCCAACCGGGCAGCTCGGAGCGAAACCTTCCAATTTGATCGAGCGGCAGGCTGTCGAGCAGCCCGTTCTGCAGCGCGATGACGAGCGCAACCTCCTCCGCGAGCCGGACCGGCGCGTATTGGGGCTGCGAGAGGATCGTGCGGATACGCCGCCCGCGCTCGATCTTGCCCTTGACCTGCGCATCGGTGACGCCGCCGAACCGCGTGAACATTTCAAGTTCCAGGAACTGCGCGTAGTCGAGCCGTAGCGTCTCTGCGCACTCCCGCAAGGCCGGTGCCTGTGCCTTCCCGCCGACACGGCTGACGCTGGTCCCGACATCGACTGCCGGCTTGTGACCCTCGTAGAACAACCGCGCGTCGAGAACAATCTGCCCGTCGGTGATCGAGATCAGATTGGTCGGGATATATGCGCTCAGGTTTCCGGCATCGAGCTCCGCGATGGGAAGCGCGGTCAAGGATCCGCCGCCGGCCGCCTTTGAAAGCTTCGCAGCGCGCTCGAGCAGCCGCGCATGGACATAGAACACGTCCCCCGGATAAGCCTCCCGGCCCGGAGGCTGTCGGGTGAGGAGAGCGATTTCGCGGTGCGTGGCGGCATGCTTGGTCATGTCGTCGATCACCACGAGAGCATGCTTGCCGCGATCGCGGAAATATTCGGCCATCGTGAAACCGGAGAACGGGGCGATCCATTGCAGACCTGGAACAGCCGATGCGCTCGCGATCAGGAAGATGCAGCGCTCGGGCGCACCGTGGGTCTGGATTGCATCGATGATCCGTTTGACCGTGGAGGATTTCTGACCGACCGCGACGTAGACGCAGATCATGTCGCTCGTTTTCTGATTGATGACGCAATCCACCGCGATCGCGGTCTTGCCGATGGCGCGGTCTCCGATGATGAGCTCGCGTTGCCCGCGCCCGAGGGCAAACATGGCGTCGAGAACGAGCAGACCCGTCTGGACCGGCTCGCTGACGAAATCGCGATCGATGATGGCAGGAGCCGGACGCTCAACCGATTCGAAGCTCTCCGGATCGACCGGGCCGCCACGATCGAGCGGGCGGCCCAATGGATCGAGGGTACGGCCGAGCAGGGCCGAACCCACCGGCACGCGCACTACTTCGCCAGTGCCGCGGACTGTGTTCCCCGCCTCGATCGCTTCGATTTCATCGAGAAGAACGCATCCGACGGAATGACGATCCAGAGCGATGGCGAAGCCGACCTGCCCATGCTCGAAGCGCACGAGCTCGTCCAGCCGCACATTGCGCAATCCGGAGACCAGCGCGATGCCGTCCGCGACCGTTTCGACGCGACCAACCTCCTCGGTGGTTGGCGCAAGCGTCGCCTGTTCGACGCGCTTTCTTGCCTCTTTCAGCCAGGCATCAAGATTGGCCGGCGCGTCCGTCACGGTTCAAGTCCTCACGAATACGATCGAGGTCCGCTCGCCAGCTGTTGCGCACGGTGGTGTTGCGGCCGTGCAGCTCGATGCCCGCGAGGAGGGTCGGGTCGCTGCGAAACGCAAACGCCACTTTCTTGCCGAATGCGTCTTGGAGCGCACTCCGAACATGTTCGGTCTCCTGATCGGAAAGAGCTGCCGCGGTCACGACCTCGATCTTGTCGTCTGCCGCCGCGAAAGATGCGGGGCCTTCCCTGCCGGCGGGCCACGATGCTCGCACCTCCTGGCAAAGCCCGTCGAGGAATATCGAGAGCGCGACCTGACGCGGCAGACCCGCAAGCAGGCGCTGCGCAATTTCCAACGCGAGGTCGCCGGCATGAGCGATGACAGCCTGCTCCGCCGCCGCGCGGTCGCGAGCGATCGTCTCGTCGGCCTCGCTGCGGTGCTTGGCGATCTCGTGCGACGCCTGCGCAAGCAGATTTTCCTTCTCGATCCCCGCGGCCTTTCGCGCTTCCGCGATCAGCCGATCCCGCTCGGCGCCGATCTCTGTGCGCGCCTTCTCGGCCTCGGCGCGGAGAGCGGCGGCTTCCTGGCGCGCCGCGGCCGCGTCGGAGAGCAGCCGTTCTGCCTCCGCTTGCCGTCTGGCGACGATGTCGGCCACCGGCCGAAAAAAGAACCGGGCAAGGAGCCAGATGAGAACCAGGACATTGACGGTCTGGAGCGCCAGCGTCCACCAGTCGATGTGCATGTACTCAATGAATGAACGGGTTGGCGAACAGCACCAGCAACGCGATCACCAGGCAGTAGATCGCCATCGTCTCGATCATGGCCAGGCCGACGAACAGCGTCCGCGATATGGTACCCGCGGCCTCCGGCTGGCGGGCGATGGCGTCCATCGCCGCGGCCACCGCTCGTCCTTCGCCCAGCGCGGGACCGACGGCTCCGAACGATACCGCCATTGCCGCGGCGAAGATGCTGACGACCTCGATCCAATTCATGATCTTTGCCCTTCTTTGTTGCTGTCGGTGCGTCCTTCGCTCACGGCGCTGGCGATAAAGACCATGGCAAGCACGGTGAAGATGTAAGCCTGAATTGCTCCGACCAGCAGCTCGAGCGCCATCAGTGGGATCGGAACGAGCAGACCGGCAAGCGAAAGAACGATACCGACGATGAACGCGCCGCTCATGACGTTGCCGAACAGGCGTACGATCAAGGAAAATGTGCGGGTGAACGCTTCGACCACGTTCAAGGGAATCATGACGATCGACGGTTCGGCGAAAGTGCTCAGGTAACCGCCGAAACCGCGCGCACGGATGCCGAAATAGATGATCGCAAAGAACACGATCAAACCGAGCGCGGCGTCGGTCTCGATGTGAGCCGTCGGCGGTTCGATCCCGGGCACCAAAGACGACCAATTAGCCGTCAGGATGAAAAGGAACAAGGTACCGATCATCGGCACATAGGCCGCCGAGGCGATACGCATGGTGCTTCGAACTTGGTCTTCGATGGCTCCAACGATCAGCTCGAGCACGGCTTGATGGCGAGATGGCGTGAGCGTCAGCGAGCGCGTCGCCAGCCAGCCGCCCAGCGTCAGGACCGCCATCAGACCCCAGGTCGTGACCACGGGCTCCGTGAACGGAACCGGCCCGATCATGAACAATGTCTTCGTGGCAAGCGGCGATTCGATCATTGGCGCACTTCCAGGCGAACGATCGCTGTCCGCGCGAGGAGGACGCCGGCGGTCGCGGCGAGCAACGGCAAGACGCCGAAGGACCTGGTGATCGTGGCCAATACGACGGCAATCAGCACCAAACGAACGAGCTGAATTGCCGATGGCAGCAGAAGCGATTGTCCGGCCGCAAACATTCGGACATTCCACCGCAGCGTCAGAAAGTGAAACACACCTGTCACCGCCCCGGCAGGGAGCCATATGCCGGCACGGAGCAGGTAACCGATCGGATCGTGCTCCGGGAGACCGAAATGCATCATTGTCTGTTCATCCATCGCCAGGCAGACCAGCAGCCGACCACCACGCCGAGCAGCAGCAAGGGCGCGCTCCAGAAGATGCCGGTGCCGAGCTTCTGGTCGAGCCATCGCCCGAGGAAGAGGCCGATCAGTGTCGGCGTGACGATGATCCAGCCCAGGACGCCGATTTGGCCGACGAACCGCACCACTGAGGGCTCGCCCTCGACGAGCCAGCGCCTTCGGCGCTCCTGCTGCTTTCGAACCGCATCGGTCATCCCGTCCGGGGAGGGCGGCTCGGGCGTTGCGGTTTTGGTGATCACGACCCACCTCCGAGCATGCCGGGCCTTTCCGGGCGCAGATAGCGCATGATCTGCCTGATGGCTTTCATCTGCAGTCGCAGACTTTCGGTCCGCGCCGTCCGTTCGGCTTCCAGCGCCTCGCGGAACCGCGCCAGGACCACTTGCTCGAGATGGTCGAGGTCGTCGCCCGCAATCGCTTCGCGTGTGGCGACGGCGACCTCCCTGCCTTCGCTGACCGACAGGACGCCGCGGCGTACCGCGCAGAAACGCTGCCGGCCATCACCGTGGCGCCAGCTCACAACCGAGACCGTCAGTGCCGTCAGGAAATCGGCATGGCCGTTGAGGATACCGAAGCTGCCGCTCTCGTCCTCGGCGCGCACCGCCACGACATCCATGTCGTCGACGACGAGAGCGGTGGGAGTTGTAATCAGCAGTCTCATGAAGCTGCCGCCTCGCGGTTCGAAGGAGCTTCCTTGGCTCGCGCTTCATCGATCGTGCCGACCATGTAGAGCGAGCCCTCCGCCCAGTTGTCGCAGGCTCCGTCGAGAATCGTCCGGCAGCCCCGGAGGGTTTCGGCCAGCGGCACCGACCGGCCGGGCTTCCCGGTGAACGCCTCCGTGACTGAAAATGGTTGTGTAAGAAAGCGCTGCAGCCGTCGCGCCCGCATCACGATGAGTCGATCGTGCGTGCTCAATTCCTCGATCCCGAGAAGGGAGATGATGTCCTGCAGTTCTTTGTAGTGGGCGATCGTTTCACGGACCTCTTCGGCGATGCGGTAATGCTCGTCGCCGACGATCGTCGGATCGAGCAGAATCGAGGACGAACTCAAGGGGTCGACGGCCGGATACATGCCCTCGGCGGCCATCGTCCGCGACAGCACGATCATGCTGTCGAGGTGGCTCGAAATGGCGGTCACCGCCGGGTCCGTGAAGTCGTCGGCCGGCACGTAAACGGCCTCGATCGCAGTCACCGATACGCCGGCGACGGACGCGATGCGCTCGTGCAGCGCGGCGACTTCGGTGGCGAGCGTCGGCTGATATCCCACCCGCGACGGCAGCCGCCCCAGCAGGCCCGAGACTTCGCTGCCCGCCTGCACGAAGCGAAACACGTTGTCCATCAGCAGCAGCACATTTTGCTGCTTCTGGTCGCGAAAATATTCCGCGATCGTGAGCGCCGTCAGGCCCACCCGCCAGCGGGCGCCCGGGGGCTCGTTCATCTGGCCGTAGACCAATACGCTGCGCTCGAGCACGCCGGACCGCTTCATCTCGGTGAGGAGCTCGTGGCCTTCGCGCGAGCGCTCGCCGACGCCCGCGAAGACGGAGATGCCCTGATAGCTCTTCACCATCGCGTGAATGAGCTCCATGACCACGACGGTCTTGCCGACGCCGGCGCCGCCGAACATGGCGGCCTTGCCCCCGTGCGCCAATGGGGCGAGCAGATCGATGACCTTGATGCCGGTTTCGAAGATGGCGGTGGCCGGACTGCGGTCGCCGAGAGCCGGGGCGGTTCGGTGGATGGACGAGCGCGGCATGTCGGCCGGCAATGGGGGGCCGTTGTCGCGGACGCGGCCGGTGACGTCGAGCAGACGGCCGAGGACCTGCTCGCCGACCGGGACGGTGACCGGACTCCCCGTCGCGCGGACCCGCACTCCGCGCTTGAGCCCGGCAGTGGCCTGCAGCGCAACGCCGCGGACCGTGCGCTCGTCGAGATGTGCCTGGACCTCGACCATCAGCGGCCCCGGCTGATCCCATTCGACGAGAAGAGCGTCCTCGAGCCGCGGAAGGTCGCCGCCATCGAAGGCGACGTCGACGACCGCGCCGCGCACGGCAAGGACCTCTCCTGTGGCCTGCGTCGACTGCGTCATCGCCACCACGACCGTCTCATCGCAAACTATCGCGCGTGCCCTACAATCGGCGTTTGGCAAAACCGGGTCGGTCGTCCTCTTCCGACCCGGGTGCGCCAAAGTAACGCGCGGGAGGGCGAATTCCACCGCAATCTGTCGGCTGCCGGCCGCGCCGCGAGAGGGCCGGGCGCGACCGATGGGGATGACCCTCGCCGCCGCGCCGCCGAATATGCCGGAACAAGCGCTTATCGGCGCTGAAGCGGGGAACCTTACGGGCGAGGCCTGCATTCGAGATCGGCCACGACGCTCGACTACGTGTCAACTGCGCTATTGACTACGTCTAGTGTCTGTGATACGAAGCCCAAATCCCCGCTCATCGAGGGCGTCTCCGGAGACGTGCCGAAGGCGGAGCGGGGAGTGGCGTCCTGCGGCCGCGGCTGGTAACCGACGGCCCCGGGAGGTCCGGGACCCCGCCCGCCAGGCACTACGACCTGGTTGCGAGGAGCATCGCTGCACGGATCCGGAGGCAATGCCGGAGATGGAAGCGCGGCCCCCGGCCGAAAATCGCCACGGTGGAGCGCCGGAGAGGCGAGCGCGTCCCGCCGGACGCGCGCCGCGCCTCG
>JBAUOM010000534.1:0-2786 GCA_049579765.1 Xanthobacteraceae bacterium | reverse complement strand
GGCACGAACAGAAGCCAATCCCGCGGCCGTACGGACCCAGACGGCGATCCGCCTGGCGACCGCTCAGCCGCTCGCCGTGTCAGTCATGCTCGACCTGTCCGACTAGGGCAACCGAGAGAAGCGCAGCCGACGCGCCGCGTCGAAGAGGAGAACCGCGATGCCTGAATATCTTGCACCAGGCGTATACGTCGAAGAGACGAGCTTCCGCGCCAAGTCGATCGAAGGAGTCGGCACCAGCACCACCGCCTTCGTCGGGCCGACCCGCAAGGGCCCATTCCGCGTCGACGACGACGACAGCACGTTCCCCGAGCTGCTCACCAGCTACGGCGACTTCGAGCGCCTCTACGGCAGCTTCGCGGATCTGGCTCTCACCGGCACCGACCAGCATGCGAACTTCGTCGCCCATGCGGCGCGCGCCTTCTTCAACGAAGGCGGCTCACGTCTCTATGTGGCGCGGGTGCCAGGCGCGGGCGCGGCGCCCGCCACCGCCACGGTGGCCGCCAATGTCGGTTTCACGGCGCGCTTTCCGGGCGCCGCCGGAAACGGCCGCATCATCATTCGCGAAGTGGTGACGCCGGCCTCGCGCGTGGTGATGGACAACGCGCCGGCCGGCACGCTCTTGCGCACGTCCAGCGGCACGCCGCCGGTGGTCTCTCACCACGTCAAGCTCGGCTCCGAGTGGCACCCGGCCGGAGCCCCCAACGATCCGGCCGCCGATCCGGCCGGGCTGGCGGGCGCCACGCCGCGCGTCGTGACCATGATCGTCACCGTGCGCGACGCCGATGGCAACGAGACATCTTACGAGGATATCGGCTTCGACCGCACGCATCCGCGCTGGATCGGCCACGTGCTCGCCGAGACGCCGTCGCGGCGCGCCGACCAGCTGGAGAACCTGTTCGCCATCACGGTCGGCGCCAACGTGAGCGGCATGGCGCTGCACGACGGGCTGCTCCAGGGCGCGGTGGCAAATGCCGACGGCGATCTCGTGCGCGAGATCGCGCTCGCCGACGGCACCGACGGCGGCGTGCCCGGCGAGAACGAATACGCGTTGGCGTTCGGCCAGCTGGCCGCGCTCGAGGACGTGTCGATCGTCGCGGCGCCGGGCAGCTCGACCTATCCGCAGGGGCAGGCGATCACCGGTGCGCTCATCGCTCACGCCGAGGCGCGCCGCGCCTACCGCATCGCCGTGCTCGACACCCCGCCCAACCAGACCCTTGGCGACGTGCGGACGCTGCGCGGCCAGATGGATTCGCGCTACGCCGCCCTCTACTTCCCGTGGGTCATCGTCGCCAATCCGCTCGCCCGGCCCGGCCGCGAGGACATCCCGCGCGAGCTCGCGCTGCCGCCGTCGGGCTTCGTCTGCGGCATCTACGCCCGCAACGACATCGAGCGCGGCGTGCACAAGGCGCCGGCCAACGAGGTCGTGCGCAGCGCACTGCGCTTCGAGATTGACGTCAACTTCGGCCAGCAGGGCCTGCTCAACCCGATGGGCGTCAACTGCCTGCGCCTGTTGAGCGGCCGCGGCTATCGCGTGTGGGGCGCGCGGCTGATCTCCAGCGATCCGGAATGGAAATACGTCTCCGACCGGCGCTACATGACCTATCTCGAAGGCTCGATCGACCGCGGCACCCAGTGGGCGGTGTTCGAGCCCAACGGCGAGCGGCTGTGGGCCAATGTGCGCCAGACCGTCGCCGACTTCCTCTACAACGAGTGGGTCAACGGCCGGCTGCTCGGCAAGACGCAGGAAGAGGCCTTCTTCGTGCGCTGCGACCGCTCGACCATGACGCAGAACGATCTCGACAACGGACGCCTGGTCTGCCTGATCGGCGTCGCGATCATCAAGCCCGCCGAATTCGTAATCTTCCGCATCGGCCAGAAGACCGCCGACGCGCGCGCTTGACGCGAGCACAGATTCGAGGAGATGAGCCATGGCTGACGACCGCAATGTCCCCTACGGCGCGTTCAATTACATCGTGAGCTTCGACGGCACCGAGGCGTTCGGCGGCTTCTCCGACGTCTCGGGCATCGGCTCCGAGATCAAGATCGCCGAATACCGGAACGGCAACGAGGTGGAGAACCACGTGCGCAAGGTGCCCGGGACGCACACGGTCTCCGACACCACGCTCAAGCGCGGCATTATCAACTCCAAGACACTGTGGGACTGGATCAGGGAGACGCGCACGACCGGTCCGGCGGCGCACAGGACAGTCACCATCGAGCTGCTCGACGAAGCGCAGACGTCGGTGCAGCGCTGGGTGCTGCGCGGCGTGGTGCCGACCAAGTACACCGGCCCGACGCTCGCAGGCAAAGGCGGCGGCGACGTTGCCATGGAAGAGCTCGTGCTCTCGGCACAGGCCATCGAGATCGAGGTCTGACGACCTCCGGAGCGCGACGTAACGCGCAACGCTTTCGACGGGACGGCGAGCTCATGACGATCGGCATCGTCTTCGAAACTGCTGCGCCGCCGGTACGGCCGGCGCCCAATCGCGCCGACATCGCCTGCTTCATCGGCTTTGTCGGGCGCCGGCGCGGCGCCCCGCTGCCGCAGGCGGTGCGCGACGAACTCGCCGCCGCGGGCTGGATCGCCGGTCCATGGCAGCGCGGCGAGGAGGCGATCGAGTCGGCGCTGCAACTCCCGATCCCGGTCGAGAGCTGGGACGTATTTGATTACCTCTATGCCTGGGACGAGCGGCCGCTGCGCGCCCGCGGCGTCACCGTCTGCGCCACCTATCTGGGTGCCGCCGTGCGTAGCTTTTTCGCCCGCGGCGGCCGCCGCGCGCTGATCG
>JBAUOM010000533.1:0-8813 GCA_049579765.1 Xanthobacteraceae bacterium | reverse complement strand
TACGAGACGCTCTCGCGCAGCGCCGACGGCACGCGGCTCGCCAAGGAGGGGCTTGCGCTCACCGGCGCATCGGTCGAACGCGAGCAGGGACTGCTTTCGACCATCGTGCTCGAAATGGGCGGCTCCTCCGACCTGTGCGCGCAGCTTTCTCCGGGCGAGCCGGTCGTGCTCATGGGTCCGACCGGGCACCCGACCGACACGCCCGCGGGCGAGGCCGTGCTCCTCATCGGCGGCGGGCTCGGCAATGCGGTGCTGTTCTCGATCGGGCAGGCGCTGCGGGCAAACGGCAGCCGCGTCATCTATTTCGCCGGCTACAAGCGCGCGATCGACCGCTACAAGGTCGAGGAGATCGAGCGCGCCGCCGACGTCATCGTCTGGTGCTGCGACGAGGCGCCGGGCTTCCGCGCCGATCGCGCCCAGGACAAGTCCTTCGTCGGCAATATCGTCGCCGCGCTCGACGCCTACGGCTCGGGGTCGCTCGGATCGGCACCGATCCCGCTCGCCGAGGTCGACCGCGTGGTCGCGATCGGCTCGGACGGCATGATGGCGGCGGTCAAGCGCGCGCGCGAGGGCATGCTGGCGCAGCACTTCAAGCCCGGCCACAAGGCCATCGCCTCCATCAACTCGCCGATGCAATGCATGATGAAGGAGATCTGCGCGCAATGCCTGCAGGTGCATCGCGATCCCGCGAGCGGGGTCGAGAGCGTGGTGTTCTCCTGCTTCGACCAGGATCAGGACCTCGACCGCGTCGATTTCGACAATCTACGTGCCCGGCTCGGGCAGAACGGCGTGCAGGAGAAGCTCACCCGGCTGTGGATCGACCGCTCGCTGCGCCATCTCGGCCTGCGGGAGGTCGGGTAGCCGATTTCCCTGTTGCCGCGCGTCGCGCCAGCTCAGGATGTGCGCCATCCCTTGCGGGGAAGGGCACAAGACTGGCGAAGCGAATCGAGATGGCTGAGGAGGAGCTGCGACAGGAGAAACGCTCGCGCTCGCGTCCACCCCTTCTTGTTTTTTGCTACGCCGAAATGGGCCTTGCGCGCGCATGCGCGAGACCCGATTTGAACAGGGTGCCGATTATTGCTATTGGACATGCCAGATGATGGCTTCTTCGGCGCGCATTCTCGAGCTCACGCTCAACGGTCGCCCGCGCGTGGATGCGGTGCCCGACAATCTGTTGCTGCTGGACTATTTGCGGGAAGTCGTCGGCCTCACTGGAACAAAAACCGGCTGCGACGGCGGCGAGTGCGGCGCCTGCACCGTGCTGGTCGACGATCGGCCGCGATTGTCGTGCCTCACCCTTGCCGGCAGCGTGCACGGCCGGCGCGTCGATACGGTCGAATCGCTCGGCGAGGACGGCCGCCTCTCGGCGGTGCAGCGCGGGTTCCACGAGAAGCTCGGCGCGCAATGCGGCTACTGCACGCCGGGATTCATCATGGCGTCGGCCGGCTTGCTGCGGCGCAATCCGCGTCCGAGCGAGGACGACATCCGCGAAGCGCTGGGCAGCAACATCTGCCGCTGCACCGGCTACGTGAAGATCATCGAGGCGGTGCAATACGCCGCCGCACTCCACGCCGACGGAGTGGCGCCGTGAGCGAAGTGGTGCCGGCGCACAATATCGGCGCCTATGTGCCGATGGTCGACGGGCCCGAGAAGGTCTCGGGCCGGGCGAAATACACCGCCGATCTGATCTCGCCGGGCATGCTGGCGGGCCGCATCTACCGCAGCCCCTATTCGCACGCCGATCTCCTCGAGGTCGATGTCTCGGAGGCGTTGCGGCTTCCCGGCGTGAAGGCGATCGTCACCGGCGCCGATTGCGACAAGACCTTCGGGGTGCTGCCGATCGCGCGCAGCGAGCACCCGCTGGCGCGCGACAAGGTGCGCTATCGCGGCGAGCCGGTGGCGGCGGTCGCCGCTGTCGACGACGCCACCGCCAAGCGCGCGCTCGGCCTCATCAAGCTCAAGGTGCGCGAATGGCCGGCCTACTACACCTCGAAGGAGGCAATGGCCGCGGGCGCCGTCACCATCCATCCGCACAAGCCCAACAATATCGAGCGCGACGTGCTGTTCGAGCTCGGCGACGTGGAAGCGGGCTTCGCCGCGGCCGACCTCGTGCGCGAGGGTTTCTACGATTGCGCCGAGGTCTGCCAGAACCAGATGGAGATGCACGCCGCGGTCGCCGAATACGACGCCGTGCGCGAGCGCATGACGGTCCACGCCAGTACGCAGGTGCCCTATTACGTGCACCTCATGCTGGCGCAGATCCTCGACATGGACATGTCGCGCATCCGCGTGGTCAAGCCGCATGTCGGCGGCGGCTTCGGCTGCCGCACCGAGGCGCTCAACGTCGAGCTGATCACCGCGCTGCTCGCGCGCAAGGCCGGCGGCAGCGTGCGCATGATGATCAACCGCGAGGAGACCTTCATCACCCACCGCGGGCGGCCGCAGACCGACATCCGCCTCAAGCTCGGCCTGCGCAAGGACGGCAGGATCACCGCCGTCGAATGCGAATGCCACCAGCGCGGCGGCGCCCATTCCGGCTACGGCGTGGTGACCATCCTCTATGCCGGCTCGATGCTGTACGCCATCTACGACCTGCACAACGTCAAATATATCGGCAAGCGCGCGCTCACCAACACGCCGCCCTGCGGCGCCTTCCGTGGCCACGGCACCGTCGACGTGCGCTTCGCCTTCGAGAGCCTGCTCGACGAGATGGCGCATGCGCTCGGGCTCGACCCGCTGGCGGTGCGGCGCGCCAACTATCTTGCGGCGCCCACCTTCACCGACAACGACCTGATGGTGAACAGCTACGGCTTGCCGGAATGCGTCGACTGGGTCGAGCGGGAGAGCGGCTGGCACGCGCGCAAGGGCAAGCTGCCGCGCGGCAAGGGGCTCGGCTTCGCCTGTTCGCATTACATCAGCGGCGCCTCCAAGCCGGTGAACTGGACCGGCGAGCCGCACGCCACCGTCAAGATAAAGCTCGATTTCGACGGCTCCATCGTCGTGCTCTCGGGCGCCGCCGATATCGGCCAGGGGTCGTCGACGATCCTGGTGCAGACCGTCGGCGAGGTGCTCGGGCTCGATCTCGCGCGCATCCGCGTCGTCACCGGCGACAGCGAGCTGGTGCCGAAGGACAACGGCTCCTATTCCTCGCGCGTGACCTTCATGGTCGGCAACGCCGCCATCGACGCGGCGCAGAATCTCAAGCGCCTGCTGGTGGCGGCGGCCGCGCGCAAGCTCGACGCCAAGCCGGACGAGATCGAATGCCTGGGCGAGCTCTATCGCGCCGGTGCGCAGGACAAGGGGCTCACTTTCAACGAGGTGGTGACCGAGGCCCTCAAGGACACCGGCACGATCACGGTGACGGGCAACTATTCCACCATCCCGGAATCGCACGGCGGCAAGAAATACCGCGGCGCCGCGATCGGCGGCACTATGGGCTACAGCTATTCGGCGCAGGTGGTGGAAGTGAGCGTCGACGAGGACACCGGGGTCGTGACCGTCGACAAGGTGTGGGTGGCGCACGACTGCGGCAAGGCGCTCAACCGCCTCACCGTCGAAGGCCAGGTGCAGGGCTCGGTGTGGATGGGCCTGGGCCAGGCCATGAGCGAGGAGACCGCCTATCACGAGGGGCTCCTCATCACCGGCAACATGCTCGATTATCGCGTGCCCACCATCCAGGATTCTCCGCCGATCGAGGTCGGCATCGTCGAGAGCAACGATCCGCACGGGCCGTTCGGCGCCAAGGAGGCGGGGGAGGGCTCGCTGGCGGCATTCCTGCCGGCGCTGACCAACGCCATCGCCGACGCCGTCGGCGTGCGCTTCAACGACCTGCCGGTGACGCCCGACCGCGTCTTCGCCGCGGTGGAGAAGCGGCGGCGGGGCAAAGGCAACGGCGAAAAACCCAACCGCGGGACGGCATGATCTATCGGACGATTGATCAACCTCTCCGGTGTCGTCCCCGCGGACGCGGGGACCCATATTCCAGAGGCCGGTGTTGTATGGGTCCCCGCTTGCGCAGCCGAACTCCGCGTTTACCGGAGTTCGGCCGCTCGTATGCTGGCCGAAGTCGGATAAATCCGACTTCGGCTGACGACATCGAGATTCATTTCGGTACGGAAGCCGTGTGATGGATGCGTTGCCGCCGCTCGCGCTGGTGCGCCCGCGCACGTTGGACGACATCGTCAAGGTGCGTGCCGAGCATCCCGGCAGCCGCCTCCTCGGCGGCGGCACCGATCTCGTGGTCAATATTCGGCGCGGCATCGTCGCGCCCGACGTGCTCATCGACGTCAATCGGGTGGAGGAGCTGCGCGCCGTCAAGGCCGATGCCGACGCGCTCGCGATCGGCGCCGCGGTCACGCTCGCCGAGCTGGCCGCGCATCCGCTGGTGATGCGGCACTATCCGGTGCTGGCGCAGGCCGCGGCCTGCATCGCCGGGCCGACCCACCGCAACATGGGCACGGTCGGCGGCAACCTCTGCCTCGACACCCGCTGCCTGTTCTATAACCAGAGCGAATGGTGGCGCGCCGCCAACAACCATTGCCTCAAGACCACCGGCGACATCTGCCACGTCGCGCCGAAGAGCCGCGGCGTCTGCTTTGCCACCTATAGCGGCGACCTCGCGCCGGCGTTGCTGACGCTCGGTGCCGAGGTCGATCTTGCCGGCCCGCAGGGCCGGCGCTCGCTTGCGCTCGGGCGGCTCTATATCGGCTATTCCCGCCAGGACCGGCCGATCACCGAGACGCTGGGCGACGGCAAATATTATCTCGCGCTGCGGCCGGGCGAGTTCGTCGTCGCGGTGCGCGCGAAGAACACGGCCGGCTTGCGCTCGGCCTACGACAAGATCCGCATCCGGCGCTCGATCGAATATCCCGTCACCGGCGTCGCGGTGGCGCTGCGGCGCGAGGGCGACGTGCTCGCCGACCTGCGCGTGGCCTTCACCGGAACCAATCCGCGGCCGGTGCTGCTCGAGGGCACGGCGGCGCTCACCGGAGGCGCGCTCGACGCGCGCGTGTTCAAACGCCTCGACGAGCTCGTGCGCGACCAGATCATGTCGATGAAGACCACCTTCACGCCCGGGCACTATCGCCGGCGCGTCGCCGGCGTGCTCGCCCGGCGGCTGGTGACGAAGCTGTTCGCGGGTTGATGGATCGTTGTGCGGCGAAGGCCGCGGCGCTTCCGCTCTGTTCGCCGGTACTCCCGCCGTCCCTCGTTGCAGGGCCTGGATCTCAGACGTCGCTTCTCGCCGGTGCGGTGACGAATGTCGATCTCAGCCCCTTCCGTAGAGTTCGGCAGCCGGTATAGTTCGATTGCAGGATTGCGCGCGGACCTGACGAAGCGCCGGCGTTTTCGGCGGCAGCCGTGATGGCTCTGGCAGGCGATCATTCGAAATCCAATCGCGATTTTGGGGGGTATTTGCATGACAATTCCGCGCCGTCGATTCCTCCATTGGGCCGCGGGGGCGGCCGCGCTACCGGTCGTCTCGCGCTTGGCATGGGCTCAGACTTATCCGGCGCGCCCGGTGCATTTGATCGTCGGCTTTGCACCCGGCGGTTCGGCCGACATCCTCGCGCGGCTGATGGCGCAATGGCTGTCCGAGCGGCTTGGGCAGCAATTCCTCGTCGAGAACCGCGCGGGCGCCGGCACCAACATCGCAACCGAGGCGGTCGTGAACTCGCCGCCGGACGGCCACACGCTGCTGTTCGTGACGGGGGCAAACTTCATCAACGCGACGCTCTATAGAAATCTCAAATTCAACTTCGTTCACGACATCGCGCCGGTCGCCGTCCTCGCCCGCGAACCCAACGCCATGGTGGTGCATCCGTCGGTCCCGGCCAACTCGCTTCCGGAGTTCATCGCTTTCGTCAAAGCCAACCCGGAAAAGGTCACCATGGCATCGGGCGGCAATGGCGCCCCGTCGCATATTTCCGGCGAAATGTTCAAGATGCTGGCGGGCGTCGACATGGTTCACGTGCCTTATCGCGGCGCCGGCCCCGCGCTGACCGGGCTGCTCGGCGGGCAGGCGCAGGTCTATTTCTCGCCGTTGTCAGCGACGATCGAATACATCAGGAGCGGCAGATTGCGCGTGCTCGCGGTCACGACCGAAAAGCGCTCCGACGTTCTGCCCGATGTTCCGACCGTGAGCGAATTCGTCGCGGGCTACGAGGCGAGTCAATTGTACGGCATCGGCGCGCCGAGAAGCACGCCTCCCGAGATCGTCGACAAGCTCAACCGGGAGATCAACGCCATCCTGGCCAGCTCCGCGGCGAAAACGCGGCTTCACGATCTGGGCGAAACGGCGATGGGCGGATCGTCCGCCGAATTCGGCAAGCTCATCGCCGACGAAACCGAGAAGTGGGGCAAGGTCGTCAAGTTCTCCGGCGCCAAGGTGGACTGATCTCGCAAACTCCCGGCCCGCGTTTCGATATTGCGAACTCGCTGCGTGCACGGTCACGATCGTGTGTAGGCGCGATGCCGTCCCGTTGCAGGCGCGCAAGAACTGTGACACTTGGGCAAGACCGACGCAGCCGGCCGGGACTTCGCGATGAGCAGCGGCCTTCCGGGCTTTTTCGAAGGCACCGAGATGCCGAATGCGGGCTGGTGGGAGGCGTTATGGCCGGATCCCGCCGGCGTGCTTGTCAAGCTCGGGGTCGGATCGGATATGGACGTGATCGATCTGTGCTCGGGGGATGGCTGGTTCACGCTGCAGATTGCGAAGATCGCGCGTCACGTCGTTGCCATCGACATCGACCGCAAGTTGCTGGACGTGGCGCGGCACCGCCTCGCGGAAAGCAACGCGACGAACTGCGATCTGATCGAGGGCGATGCTTACGACATCGCCAGGCTCGCGCCGCACCCGGTCGACTTCGTTCTCGTGGCAAATGCCTTTCACGGCGTTCCCGATCGGCGGCGATTGTCGCTGGCGGTGCACGAGGCGCTCAAGCCGGCAGGCCGCTTTGCCATCGTCAACTGGCATCGCCTTGCGCGCGAGCAGACGACGGTCTTGGGCGAACCGCGGGGACCAAGGACGGAATTGAGATTGTCGCCCGAACAGACCATCAAGTCGGTCGAGTCCGCCGGACTGAAATTCGTGCATTTGGTCGAAGTGCCGCCCTATCACTACGGCGCAATATTCGAGCGAGTGCCTGCCTCGGAACGGTCATGACCCCCATTCTCGACAACAAGAATCCTTCGGCACCGTCGATCTTCCGGCCTGCCGCGCTCTTGCGTGAGGCGCGGCGACAAAAGGGCCTCGCCAGCGCCGATGTGCCGCCCGTCTGCGTCCTCGACCCGGACGGCGATATCGTTCGCCACCTCAGGCGCGCAGGTCGCGCGCGGCGCTTCCAGGACTGGCCCTGCTACCACACGACGCTCGATACGTTCACGCTCGCCGACCGGACCGTCGCGATCCTGGGCTGTGCCGTCGGCGCACCGTTCGCCGTCCTGGTCGCGGAGCAACTGTTCGCATGCGGCTGCCGATTGCTCCTCAGCCTCACATCCGCCGGCCAGATCACTCCGGCCGGCAATCCTCCGTACTTCGTCGTCATCGATCGCGCTCTGCGCGACGAAGGAACGAGCTATCATTATGCCGCGCCTTCAGACTATGGCGAGGCAGATCCGCAGCTCGTGGCGATGGCTCGCGCGGCGCTCGAGGCGGAAGGCCTGCATGCGATCGTCGGCTCCAGTTGGACGACCGACGCTCCATTTCGCGAGACCGCCGAGGCGGTCGCAGCGGCCCAATCCAATGGCGTGCTGGCGGTGGAAATGGAGGCTGCCGCCCTCTATGCCTTTGCCGGAAGCACGGGCGCCCGGGTTCTCTGCCTCGCGCACGTCACGAACACCATGGGACAGCTGGGACAAGATTTCGAAAAGGGCGAAGCCGACGGAACCGCCGATGCCCTGCGAATTCTCGCAACAATCGTGCGATCAAGCGAAATTTAGAAAACGCTATCAGGAGCGCTCCAGCGCCGAGACGTCAAAAGACCACTTCCGGATTGGGTCCAGAGCCGGCCCGGCAGTCCCTGCGCCCATGAACCGCGAGGCACTCACATGCCGTGCTCCGTCGGCCTGTTGACCGGTGCGGGCGGCGGGAGCGGTGACGAGTTTGGCCGACGCTTTCGCAGCCTCCGGCTGCTCCACTCCGCTTACGGAATATGCGACCTATAATAAGGTGGGACTCACGTTTCGCTCGGGAAAGATACCCCCTGCATACGTCCGGTCGAGCGCTTCGGTGATATTGTCGCGCATCCGATTCTGAGCCGGGCTACACCATCGATACGCGCGCATCCAACTTTTCGGAAGCGACCAGCCTCGCCGTGATTGTTGCCGTGCTCGCCTTTGCTCGGGCGCCGGCCTACCCGGCACTCAATTCGCCAAGCGCGGACGTCAGTGTCAAAGACTCCGCGATATACACTTTCCGGCGGCGGCTGAT
Organism: Xanthobacteraceae bacterium; assembly: GCA_049579765.1. Classification (GTDB taxonomy): domain Bacteria; phylum Pseudomonadota; class Alphaproteobacteria; order Rhizobiales; family Xanthobacteraceae; genus VAZQ01. Next base: position 385 of record JBAUOM010000533.1, on the reverse strand, counting down.
CGATTCGATCTGCTAGCGAGGACAGCTAGCCCGGCAAACAGCCTTGCACTTATTGAAATTGGTGAAGCAATCCCGGCGGGCATCGGTGCGCCCGCACCCATATTGGGCGCCGCATTTCGCCTCGCACAAGCCGTAGCATTGGTCGTATTTACGGGCTTTGGTCGCAGCGACCGCCGCGGGCGCCATTCCCAGAAGCAGCAGCGCCGCAATTGTCATCGTGAGCATGCCAAGCCGGTTCATGCCTAAAGCCTCGCCTGTAGGCTGAGGCCGTCCAGAATAGCAGATAACGCGACACAACTGAAAATTTTCGCTTTTGCCCATTCCTGCGGAAAAGAGCGTCTCGGCTAGTGTCCCGATTCCGAAGTTCGCATCATTGTGCGGCACC
>JBAUOM010000532.1:0-9089 GCA_049579765.1 Xanthobacteraceae bacterium | reverse complement strand
CCTGCCGCACCGTCCGGGCGCGCCGAACGGCGAAACTACGTCGCCGCCGTTCGAGCGGCCGTGCTCGTCGCTCTCCTGGCGATCGCCCTGACCACGCCCGGCTTCCTGTCTCAGCCGAGCATGCTGTCGCTGCTGACCACCGTCTCCTTCATCGGCTGCGTCGCCGTCGGCATGACGCTGATCACCATCAGCGGAAACATCATGTCGTTCTCGCTCGGCGCGCTCACCGGCGCGACCGCGATGATCTTCATCCTGGCCGGCAATTGGGGCGGGTTCGGCTGCGGGCTCGCCGCGGCGCTGGCGTTCGCGGGCTTGGCCAATGCGTTGCAGGGCTTCCTCATCGGCTGGTTGCGGGCCAATCCCATCATCGTGAGCATCGCGGCGCTGGCGCTGATTTACGGTGTCGCCGAAGCCTTCGCCGAGCACGGCACCGTCTATGCCGCGCCGGGAACGAGCTACGGCGGCTTCAAGGGCAAGATCGCCGGACTGCCGGTCGAGTTCGCGGTGCTCTTGGCAATCACCGCAATCGCACAGTTCATCCTGTCCTTTACCGCATTCGGCCGGCATCTCTTCCTGCTCGGCGCGAGCTTTCGCGCCGCCGAGACCGTGGGGGTGCGCGCTTGGCGGGCCGTCACCGGGGCCTATCTCTGGGCCGGATTGTTCACCGCGCCGGCGGGCATCATGCTGGCGATCCGCTACGACGCGGCCAGCATGAACTACGGCATCGGCTACGAATACGACGCCATCGCCGCGGTGCTGGTGGGCGGCACCGTCATCAAGGGCGGGGAAGGCTCGGCGGTGCGCACGCTTGCCGGCGCGATGATCATCGGCGTCATCCAGGTCGTGCTGGTGCTGCAGGGACTGCGCAGCGAATGGCAGTATCTCATCGCCGGCCTCATCGTGCTCGGCGTCATCGCGCTGCAGACGCAGGGCACGCGAGATTGAGCGATGAAGCGTTTCTTACGCGACGATCCGCATGCGCGTCCGCTTATCGTCCTGGCGGCCTGCATTCTCGGCCTCGCGCTGATCGATGCGCGCGAGGTCCTGAGCGTCGCCACCGTCACGTCGACCTTCGAGACCTTCGCCACCATCGGCCTGGTGGCGCTCGGGCTCGGCCTCACCATGATGATCCGGGAGTTCGATCTGTCGGTCGTCGGCATGTACAGCTTGGCCGGCTGCATCGCGGTGGTCACGGGCGGCGAAAATGCCTGGCTGGGGCTTGCCTGCGCGCTGGCGGCCGGCCTGGTCGGCGGCCTCATGCAGGGCTTCATCATCGTGCGGCTGCGGCTGGGCTCCGTGGGCGTAACCCTGGGCGGGCTTCTGGTGTTCGCCGGCATCGCCTACGTCGTCACCGAGAATCGTGCGCTGCCTTACGACAACATGGCGGTGGCGCTGAGCTTGAGCGCGCCGATCGGCGCCGTCTTCTCGGTCCGCAGCCTCGTCGCCATCGCGATTTTCGTCGCTGCCGCGCTGGTCGTCGGGCTTACCCGGTACGGCCGTGACATCATCGCGACCGGCAGCGACCGGCGGGCGGCGATGACCGCGGGTGTCGGCGTCGACGGGCTGGTCATCGCTGTTTTCGGCTTTTCCGGCTTCTGCGCCGCGCTCTCCGGCGCGCTGCTGAGCTACAGCCTCGCCTCGGCCTCGCCCTCCGGACTCTCCGACGTCATCGTGCCCGCGGCGGCCGCCGCGATCCTCGGCGGCGTGTCGCTCGCCGGCGGCACCGGACGGCCGCTCGGCATCGCCGTCGGCGTGCTCAGCCTCGCGGTGCTGCGCGCGGGCTTCAACGCCATCGGCGCGCCGCCCTATGTCAACGAGATCGCCATGGGCGGCATCCTCCTGATCGTGGCGGTGCTCGACGGCGCCTATCTCGCGCGCCGGCTGGCATGGCTCCGGCGCGTGCATTGACCGCCGCGGCGAATGCGCCACAATGCCGTTCGGGAGACGGAACGGCCATGCTGGAACGGGCCTCGTCGGTTGCGAGCCGAGACCGAGATTGCGTCGCGCGCGCGCGCGGGCTCGCGCCGCTCATCGCGGCACATGCGGCGCGTATCGAGACGGAACGGGAGATCGTGCCCGAGGTGCTCGCAGCGCTTCACGAGGCGCGGCTGTTCCGCATGCTGCTGCCGGCGAGCTGCGACGGTCTCGAGGTCGATCCCGCAACCTTCATGCAGGCGGTCGAGGAGCTCGCCAAGGCCGACGGCAGCACCGCCTGGTGCGTGGTCCAGGCCTGCGGCTGCTCCATGGCGGCGGCCTATGTCGACCCCGACGTGGCGCGGGAGGTTTTCGGCGATCCGCGTGCGGTGCTGGCTTGGGGACCGGTGGGCCCTAACGTCAAGGCGGTCGCGGTCGACGGCGGCTATCGCGCGTCGGGGAGCTGGAGCTTCGCCAGCGGCATCAAGCACGCGACCTGGGTCGGCGGCCACTGTCCCGTGTACGAAGCCGACGGCACGCCGCGGCTAGTCCCCGACGGCAAGCCGGCGGAGCGCACGGTGCTGGTCCCCAAGGCGAGCGCGACCATCAACGATATCTGGCGTGTCATCGGCCTCAGAGGCACCGGCAGCGACAATTACGCGATCGAGGACCTGTTCGTCCCCGACCGCTACACCTTCACCCGCGAGTCGGCCGCCGACCGCCGCGAGCGCGGCCCGCTCTACCGCTTCACCACCTTCCACCTCTACGGCACCGGCTTTGCCGCCATCGCGCTCGGGCTCGGGCGCGCCTCGCTCGATGCCTTCGTCGCGCTCGCCGCCACCAAGATGCCGAAGACCAAGACTTTCGTCCTGCGCGACAATGCGGTGGTCCAATCGCAGGTGGCGCTGGCGGAGGCGAAGCTTTCCTCCGCGCGCGCCTATCTGCTCGCGGTGCTGGACGAAAGCTGGGCCACCGCGGTGCGCGGCGAGGCGCTCCCGCTCGCGCAGCGTGCCGCGCTCAAGCTCGCCGGCACTTACGCGGTGCATCAGGGCAAGGACGTGGTCGACGCCGTCTACCACGCCGCCGGTGCGACCGCGATCTTCGACAGCAATCCGTTCGAGCGCCGCTTCCGCGACGTGCACACGGTGATCCAGCAGGTGCAGGCGCAGTTCGCCAATTTCGAGATGGTAGGGCAGGTGCTGCTCGGCCTGCCGAGCCCGTCAAGATTGATTTGAGGCTGCCTCTCCGCACGCTCGGTGTCACCCTCTCCCCCTGCGGGAGAGGGTGCCCGAACGAGCGGAGCGAGTGAGGGCGGGTGAGGGGTCCTTTCGATACGGAGCGGATATCCGAGTGTGCGGCTCGTCTGCGCCGCAGCTCCGCTCAAAAACCCGCGGCGAGCTTGGGCTTCGGCGCCGGCACGGCCGCGCCCTTCGGCAGGTCGAACATGCCGCTCGGCAGGCTGTCGAAGAACGCCAGCACCTCGGAGGTCTTCACCACGTCGGCATATTTGGCGTTCATGTCGCAGAGGTTGATGGCGTGGCTCGCCTGCGAGCGGTCGAAGCAGCCTTCTTCCGCCAGCGCGATGCGGTAGTTGAGGCTGAAGGCGTCGAGCACGGTCGCTCGCACGCAGCCCGACGTCGTGGTGCCGGTGACGATCACGCTGTCGCAGCCGAGCAGCGTGAGATAGCTTGCCATGTTGGTGCCGAAGAAGCCGGACGGCTTCTGCTTCAGGACGACGATGTCCTGCGGCGCCGGCGCGATCTCGGCGACGATCTCGTTGCCGTCGACGTTGGTGGCGGGCTTGCTGCCGATGTCCTCGTCGGAGCGGCCGTTCTTCCAAGTCCAGCTTCCGCTGTCCCAGTTGTCCTCGCGCCGCACGCCGGTGGTGTAGATCACCGGAATGCCCTTGCCGTGCGCCTTCTCGATCAGCGCCTTGAGATAGGGCATGGCGACCCAGGCATCCTCGCCGCAGGAATTGCGCCAGCGCTTGATCGATTCGAGGATCGGCATCGGGCGCTCGTCGCAGAAGGCGTAGTTCACGTCGATGATGAGCAGTGCCGGCCGCTTGCCGAAGCCGCCGCGGGCGCCGTAGCCCGAGGTCGCGAACACCGCCTTGTCGCGCTCGGTGAGGAACTTGTTCCAGATCGGTTCCGACATGATGTTGCTCTCTTCGCTTCGGTTGATCGGTTGGTCAATCTAGCTCATCTAAGCTCCGCCCTCATCCTGAGGAGGCCGCGTAGCGGCCGTCTCGAAGGATGGGGGCGGCTACCGATCTCGGGTTTATCCGAGATCGGCAGCATTGAGTGCACAAGTCGGCTACAGCCGACTTGCGGTGCTTCGAGACGCGCTCTTCGAGCGCTCCTCAGCATGAGGCCGAGAGAGGCCCGCGGTTGGGGAGCGAACGGTCACAAGCTGGCGCGCACGCTTTCGACGAAGCTCATGTCGATGATCTCTTCGTATTTGACGTCGGTCTTGAGGATATTGGCCCCGCGCACGACCGAGCTCGCGGTGCTCCAGGCTTCCTTGCTGATCATGCCGTCCTTGCTCCACATCTGGTCCGCGAACGAGCGGTCGAGCGTCGCCTTGAGGTCCTCGAGTGCCATGGTCGGGAATTGCTTCTTGGCGATCTCGGCGGACTCGTTCGGATTGGCGTAGAGGAATTTCAGCCCCTTCACCATGCCCTTGACGAAGCCGCGCACCGTTTCCGGCTCCTTCTGGATCGAATCGAGACGGACGTTGATGGTCGAGTAGGCGTAGGGCCCGAGCTCCTTGGGCACGTTGAAGAACGGCTCGCTCCAAAGGTTCTGGCGGATGCCCTGCGTGATCATAGGCTCGGTGCTGTTGCCGATCACGGCTCGTCCGGCTTTCACGGCGGCGGGGACGGCCGAGTTGGGCACCTCGATCAGCGTGACGTCGTTCTTGGCGTCGAGCTTCCACGTCCCGAGCAGATACCGCATGATCGAGTTCGGGGTGCCGCCGTAGGGGCCGACTGCGATGGTCTTGCCCTTGAAATAGGCCGGCCAGTCCCGGTCCTTGGGGTCGTGGCCCTTGGCGGCGCAGAGATAGACGTTGCCGCGGTCGACGCAGTGCACCACCGCGCGCAGCTCGGCGCCCTTGGCCTTGGCGTAGGCGTTGTGCTCGGGGCCGCCGATGAAGGCGAAGGCCTGGCCGGAGAGCACCGCGTTGGTGTGACCGCCCCCGGTCTCGATGGTCACGATCTTCACCTCGATGTCGGATTCGGCGAAGTAGCCCTTGGCCATGGCGATGTACATCGGCAGATAGCCGGTCGAGTGCACCGGCTCCGCCACCAGGAGCTCCTTGGCCGCGGCGCGCGCGATGAAGGGCGGGGCGGCGAGGGCGAGGCCAAAACCGGTGCCCAGCGTTGCGGTCGACTGCAGGAATTCTCGCCTGTTCATGACGTCCTCACTTTTCGTTCGTGTTCCGCTTCGGCATCATTGCCGCACGCCCTTGCGCAGCGCGCTCTCGAGCCACGACACGGCGGCGTACATGACGATCGCCAGGGTCGAGAGCACGAGCACCGCCACCCACACCAGCGCGATGTCGTAGGTCTGCCCGGCGTAGAGGATCGCCCGGCCCAGCCCGTGCTGCGAGGCGATGAATTCGCCGACGATCGCGCCGGTCAGGGCGAGGCCGATGTTCACCCGCAGCACCGAGATCACCCATGGCATGCAGAAGGGAATGACCAGCTTGCGGAACACCTGCATCCTGCTCGCGCCGAGCGAGTAGAACAGCTTCTCGCCGTCGGGATCGAGCGCCTTGACGCCGGCATAGGCGGTGAGCGTCGACACCACCAGTGTCAGCGCGGTCGCCACCGCGACCTTGGAGGCGAGCCCGATGCCGAACACCAGGATGATGAGCGGCGCCAGCGCGAGCTTCGGGATCGATTCCAGGCAGATCACGTAGGGCTGCACGATGGCGGCGTAGTTGCGCGACCACCAGAACGACAGCCCCAGCAGCGATCCCGCCGTGGTGCCGATGAGGAAGCCGATAATGGTGGAGCGGAAGGTGAAGCTGATGTCGGTCCAGGCATCCCCGGTGGAGAAGAATATCCCCATGGTTTGGGCGATCGCGCTCGGCTGCGACCAGAAGAAGGCGTCGATCCAGCCCATGCGGGCGCCGATCTCCCACAGCGAGATCCCGCCGACGAGGATGCCGACCTGCGCCGCGATCAGCGCCCAGGTCGGCCAGTCCTTCTGCACCGGGAGCCGCCGGAGCGGCTTCGCCGCTGCGGGAGCGCCGGCGCCATTGGATTGCGCCAGCTCGAGCCGGGCCATTTCGCCGAGGGTTGAGCTTTCCTGTACCGTCATTGCTCGGTCCCCTGCGTCCGGTCTCAGGCCGCCTGGTTCATGGTTTCCCGCGCCGCGGGGTCGACGGTGAGCAGCTCGAGGCAGCGCTGCTTGATCGCCACGAATTCCGGCGTGAGCGCGCTGGTGCGCACGCGCGGACGCGCAAGCGCGATCGGGATGGTGGCGATGATGCGGCCGGGCCGGGTGCCCATCACGTGCACCTCGTCGGAGAGATAGATCGCCTCCTCGACGTCGTGGGTGACGAAGAGCACGGTCTTGCCGAAGTCGCTCCAGAGCTGCATCAGCCATTCCTGCATCTGCAGCTTGGTCTGCGCATCGAGCGCGCCGAACGGCTCGTCGAGCAGGATGACGTCGGTGTCGAACAGCAGCGTACGCAACAGCGCGGCGCGCTGGCGCATGCCGCCGGACAGCGCGTTCGGATAGAGATGCTCGAAGCCCGCGAGCCCGTAGCGCTGGAGCAAAGGCAGCGCGCGGGCGCGCGCTTCGCGCAGCGGCACGCCCTGGATCTCCATGCCCAGGATGGTGTTGTCGAGCACGGTGCGCCAGGGCAGCAGCAGGTCCTTCTGCAACATATAGCCGACGCGCCCGATGCTGCCGGTGGCGTCGGCGTCGTCGATCACGACCCGGCCGCCGGTCGGCTCCAACAAGCCGGCGATGATGTTGAAGATGGTGCTCTTGCCGCAGCCCGACGGGCCGATCAGGCTGACGAAACGGCCCTGCGGGATCGACAGGGTCACCGGTGCGAGCGCCTGAAATGCGCCGGTCGGCGTCCGAAACGCCATGCTGACGTCGTCAACGCAAAGCTTCGGTGCCAAGGACGGCATGCGCGCTCCGGGGGCCGTGCCGAGGCACGGAAAGTTCCGTAATTTCCGGGACCCTCGATTGCCGCACTCTATCGCAAAAGCCATGCCAGCGAGAATGGCTGTTTACATGTGTAAACGCCCGGAGAGCGACATTCCAGGCCGCCGGCTGGTGGCGGCAAATTATTCCACCTGCATAAAGTTTTGGCAGCTGGCCGATCCCGGCATGGTCGTCGCAGCGGCGGTCATCTTGGCTCACTTCGCCTCGACGTTGGCCGCCTTGAGGATGGGCGACCAGCGCGCGATCTCCGCCTTCACGAACGCGTCGAATTTCGCCGGGCTGCGTTCGTCCTTGCTCGGCAGCGAGCCGCCGAGATCGGCCAGCCGCTTCTTCACGCCGGGATCGTCCAGCGCCTGGTCGAGCGCGTGCGCGAGCTTGTCGATGATCTCCTTCGGTGTCCCCTTGGGCGCGAAGATTCCTGCCCAGATGCTCATCTCGTAGTCGAGGCCGGCCTCCTTGGCGGTCGGCACATCGGGCAGGATCGCCAGGCGTTCGCGCGCCGACACGCCGTAGGCCTTGATCGTTCCGGCCAGGATCTGCGGCGCGACGCTCACGGCCTGCTCGCAGAAGAAATCCACGTGTCCGCCGATCAGATCGTTCATCGCCGGGCCGGTGCCACGATAGGCCACCAGTCTGGGCTTGACGCCGGCTTTGGAGGCGAAGAGCAGGCAGGCCATGTGCGAGGACGCGCCGATGCCGCCGTGCGCCTGCTTCACGCTGTCGCCGTTCTTCTTCAGATAGTCTACGAATTCCCGCAGATCTTTGGCCGGGAAGTCCTTGCGCGCGACGATGACGGCCGGCGCATGCGCGGTGAAGCCGATCGGCTCGAAGTCGCGCTCGGAATTGTATTTCACGTTCGGCGTCAGCACCGGGGCGGCGACGTGCGAGCCCATGCTGCCGGCGAGCAAGGTGTAGCCGTCGGGATTGGCGCTCGCCGCGCGCGCGCTGCCGATCGTGCCGCCGGCGCCGCCGACGTTCTCGATCACCATCGTCTGCCCGAGAATGGTCCCCATCTGCTCGGTCACGATGCGGGCGACGACGTCGCTCGGGCCGCCGGCGGGAAACGGCACCACCACCGTGATGGGCCGCGACGGATAGCCCTGCGCCCGCGCCTCCCACGGCGCGGCACCGAGCAGCAAGGCTGTGAGGCAGAGCAGTCCCTTCAACGTCATCGCGCGCGACATCGCAATCCTCCCGTCTTGTTGGTCGTCCCTCGGTCGCAATCACACAACGCCGCCGCATGCTCGGTCGGACTCCCTCTCCCCGCTTGCGGGGAGAGGGGTGGGGTGAGCGACTGTCTTGCTGGTCAAGCGGTTTGCCATGGCTTGCTGTCTCTGAGAATGGCGTTGAGGATGGTGAGAAGCTTTCGCGCGACGGCGATGAGGGCGACCATCTTCGGCTTGCCGGCTGCGACGAGACGATCGAAGAAGGCCTTCAAGACTGGGTTGTGCCGCTTGGCAACCATTGCGCCCATGAACAGGGCTGTTCGCACGACTGCACGCCCGCCGCCGATAAAGCTGCGGCCCCGCCATTGGCCGGACTGGCGCGTGAACGGCGCCAGGCCTGCGAGGGCGGCAATTTCCTTTCGGTTGAGCTGCCCGAGCTCGGGCAGCTCGGCGATCAGAGTACGCGCGATGGTCGGCCCGACGCCCGGAACCGAGGCGAGGAGGTCCTCCTTCTCGCGCCAGACCGGAGAACCACGCACGCTATCGTCGATGTCGGCATCCAGGCTGGTGAGCTCCTTCTGCAACGTCTTGAGCAGCCGCGCGATGCTCTTGCGCAGACGCGGGATGGTCACCCGGGCCTCGCGCTGGCGTTCGGCTCCGATCATCTCGATGATCTGCCGTCGGCGGGCGACTAGATCGGCCAGCAACCGGGTCGCCGCGTCGGGCAACGGGCGGGGTTCGGGTTTGGTCGCGTCGGCGAAGTGGGCGATGACGGCGGCATCGATGGGATCGGTCTTGGCACGTTGGCCGATTGCCTTGG
>JBAUOM010000531.1:0-19252 GCA_049579765.1 Xanthobacteraceae bacterium | reverse complement strand
GCTCGCAGGCATCGAGCAGCGCCACCACGGTGAGCCCGGCAGCCATGAAGATGATGACGCCGAGGAAGACGACGTCGGTCTGGAACGTATTGCCGGCATCCGCGATCATGTGGCCGAGGCCCGCGGTCGAGGCATAGAGCTCGCCCACGACGACCCCGAGCAGCGCGCGCCCCGCGCCGTATTTCAAGCCGGTGAAGATGAAGGGCACGGTGCCGGGCAGCACAATGCTGGAAAAGACCTTGATGCGCGAGGCACAGAAGCTCCTCGCCACACGGATGAAGCGCGCTTCGCTCGTCTTCACCCCGGATTGGGTATTGATGAGAATCGGAATAACGGCGCCGAGGAAAACGACCGCGACCTTGGACCAGATGCCGATGCCGAACCAGATCACGATCAGCGGCAAGAGCGTCACCCGCGGCACGGCATTGAGCGTATCGACGAACGGGCTCAACATGTATTGCAGGCGCTTGGACAACCCCACTGCGAGTCCGAGCGGGACGGCGACCGCGACCGCCATGCCGTAGCCGAGCAGGAATTCTCTTCCGCTGATCTTGAGGTCGTTCCAGAAATCGCCGTCGTGGCCGAGCTGCCAGCCGGTCTGCGCGATCCGCGTGGGCGAGGAGATGAACAGCGGATCGATCAGCCCGCTGCTGCCGAGCGCCTCCCAGAGCACGAGCAGGGCGAGCAACGTGCCGCCACCGATCGCCAGGCGCTCGTGCGCGAGATAAAGCCGCGCCGGCAGCGAGCGCCGGCGCTCGCCGGCGGGTTCAAACGTTGCGGGAATGGCCATCTGGGACCCGGTGCAAGGTCCGCATTATAGGTCAACGGCATGGGCGCCGCGCAACGTCGCGTCTTTCGCGCAGTCAGCCGCGGCTACAGCCTTCGATAGGTCAGGTCCGACATGGCTTGGCGGCTGCGTGGCGCGCCGTGTAGCGTCGGGCCCTCAACCGTGCGAGGCATATCGGCATGAACGAGCGCTTTGATCTGACCGGACGTACCGTCATCGTCACCGGAGGCGGCAAAGGCATCGGCAAGGTCTATGCGGAGGAATTCGCCAAGGCCGGCGCCAGGGTGGTCGCCGCCGACATCGACGGCGCGTCGGCGAAATCCGTGGCCGAGGCGCTCGTCGCGCAAGGCCTCGAGAGCATCGGATTGGCCACCGACATCGCCAGCGAAGAATCGACCGCGGCCATGGCGCGGGCCGCGCTGGAGCATTTCGGTACGATCGACGTGCTCGTCAACAATGCCTCGCTGATGAGCGTGCTGCCGCGGCGCTCGTGGCTGGAAATCCCGGTCGAGGAGTGGGACCGGGTGATGGCGGTGAACCTGCGGGGCATGTTTCTTTCCTGCCGCGCTGTGTTTCCCGCCATGAAGGCGAAAGGACGCGGCAAGATCGTCAACATCTCCTCCTCGCGGGTGTGGGAAGGCACGCCCAACCGGCTGCACTACACCACCTCGAAAGCGGGCGTCATCGGCTTCACCCGCGCGCTGGCGCGCGAGGTCGGCGAGTTCGGCATCACGGTCAACGCCGTCACCCCCGGCATGACGCAGAGCGAGACGCAGGTGCAGTCGTCGTCGGGCAATTATCTCGCCGCCCGCGTCGCCGGCCGCGCGCTCGAGCGGGTCGAGGTCCCTGCCGACCTCGTCGGTGCGGTGATGTTCTTGTCCTCGGCCGCGAGCGATTTCATGACCGGGCAGACGATCAACGTCGACGGCGGCAAGGCGATGCATTAGGGCGAGGTCGCGCGGACACGGCGGTTATGGACGCGAGCAGACGTCGCGAGCGGGACGGCGCGCCGCGAGAATTCGGGCATCATTGTCGCTCGATCAGACTATAGCGCCCATCCGTTGCATCGCGCTCGAGGCGGCCCTGGCGACGGAGTTCATCGAGAGCGAGCACGATCTCCCGTCCGTCCTCGCTGCCGATCGCGGCCATGAGATTCTCGAAAAATTTCGGGCCGTCGCGCAATGCCGCCTCGACCGATTCGAACCTTGCCCCTTCGAAACGCGGCGGCTGCGGAATTTCCGTCTCGAGCGCGCGCGGGCGGCCGAACGGCAGGGTGAGATCGTACCCCGCCTTCGCGCCCGTGGTGGCGTCGGCGAGCGATGGATCGAGCGGCAGGGTGCGGAAGCCGCGCTCGACCACGAGATCGCGATGCGGCTGAAAGCGCGTGGCCAGCGCCCATTCCATCTGCTCGTCCGAGAACACGTCGATGTCGGGATCGACCACGAACACGTTCTTGACGTTCGCCTGCGAGCCGAACGCGGCCATGATGGCGTTGCGCGCCTCGCCCGGCACGCGCTGGCGCATGGCGATGCGCACGTTCATCGTGCCGCCGGTGGCGGCCGGCGCGTAGACCGCGATCGGCTCGCGGATCGCGGTCTCCAGCGCGCGCCAGATCAACACCTCGGTGCGCAAGGCGGCGAGCTGCGCGGTATCGGTGCGGCTCATGGTGGCGCCGCCGATGGTCAGGGTCTGGAACAACGCGTCGCGCCGACGCGTGACGGCGGTGACATGGAAGACCGGATTGGTCTTGACGCCGCCGTAATAGCCGAGGAATTCGCCGTAAGGCCCTTCGGCCTCGACGTATCCTTCCTCGCCGAGATAGCCTTCGAGCACCCACTCGGCATCGGCCGGAATCCTGATGTCGTTGGTGATGCTCTTGACCACCGGCATCGGCGCGGCGCGCAGCGACGCGAGCAGCCCCAGCTCGTCCACCGGCAGGCGCATGGTGGCGCCGAAATAGTCGACGGGATGGCCTCCGACCACGACGCTGAGCGGCAGCCGCTCGCCGCGCGCGAGCGCCGCGAGATAAATGGCGCGCAGGTCGCTGGGAGCGACGAGATCGATGCCGGTGGTGGCGCGGCCGCGCAGCATCAGGCGGCGCAGCCCGACATTGGTCCAGCCGCTCGTGGGATCGCGCGCGAAGTCCATGGCGGCGGAAATGAACGGCGCACCGTCCTTGCCGTGCTGGAGGTGGACCGGGAGGCGGGTCAGATCCACCTCCGCGCCGGTCGCCACCACCTGTTGCACCGGAGCTTCCTCGCGGCCGACCTCGATGAATTCCGGCTTGAGCCGCAGCCGCCGCAGGATCTCGGGAAGGAGCTGTTGCGGGGTGACGCCGAAGGCCTGCGCCAGCCGCGTCCGGCTCGCCAGGACATTACCGACGAGCGCATAGCCGCCGGCCTCGTCGAACAGCACGGCTTTGGGGTTGGCCTCCAGCGCGCGCGCAACCTCGCTGAGCCTGGTCGTACCCGGCCTGCGCTCGAGCTCCTGCGCGCCGAGGGAGTCGACGAAAGTGCGCAGCCGATAGCGATCGAAATCGACCGCGGTCGCTACACCCGCTGTTGCCTGCTCCAGGCCCATCCCCGATGTCCCGGGATCAGGCGGTCTTGACCAAGCCGACCTTGGCGAGCAGGGGCTCGTCGGTCACCATGAACACGACCGTATCTTCCGGCGCCGCGAGCGAATGCTTATGCCAACACGGCACGGTCATCACGTCGCCGACCGCGAGGCTTTCGTGCGCGCCGCCTTCGATCTCGACCCGGATTCTGCCGCTGATCACCGAATAGAGATGATTGACCGTCGTTCTCGCGGTGTCGCGGCGCGAGCCCGCCGGCAGCCGGACCAGACCGAGGCCGATCGTAGGCAACGCGCCTTTGGCGATCTCCACCGTCCTGGCGTCGTGTCCCGGCCCCAGTGCCTCGCGCGCCGGGATGCGCAGGGGCGACGGGCCGGCGCTGGTAATCGGCTCGAAACCCACCGGATTCGGCTCGAAGAACATGGCCTCCGAATGCTGCACGAAAGGGACGTCGAGGAAATCGATCCAGTAGCTGGTGGCGTCGCTCTCGTTGGCGTGGCCGTGCCAGCACCAGGACGGGGTCAGGACCACGTCGCCGGGCGCCATGTCGACGCGGGCGCCGTCGACCACGGTATAGGTGCCGGGCTTCGCTTCGACCACGAGGCGCAGCGCTGCCGCGGTGTGACGATGCGAGCGCGCCTTCTCGCCCGCCTTCACCATCTGATAGGCGGCGACGATATTGCGGCTGGTAGCGTAGACGTTGCCTTCGACCGGGTTGACCATGATCAGGTTGCGCCGCTCGGCCTGCTCCACCGGGACAAACTCGCCGGCCTGGTCGAGCGCCGCCTTGGCCGCCGCGAAGCGCCAGACCGCCGGCCGGAATTTCGGCTTCGGTACCGGCCACATGGCGGGCTCCGGCCGCGCCCAGCCCGGAGAGAAACTCAGCCGGCCCAGCTCCCCATAATAGGGGGCGCGGATGTCCTGGTTCATGGCTTTCCTCCCTACAGGAAGCAGTCGTCGGGCGTCAGTAATCGGAGACGAGGTTACCATTCGTTCGCGTGGCCGACGACTGGTTACTGATCACCGGCTCCCGATAGCCGGCCCGCGCACCGCGTACGAGGTCGATAAGCGCGCGAGGGTCCGCCGGCGGGCGGTCCGCGCGCCATGCCACATGTCCGTCGGGACGCACGAGCACGAGCCGGCGTTGATAGAGCTCGGTCACCTCCGCCACGTCGAGCGCGATCACCTCGAGCGGAACGGGAACCTCCGCCGCCGCGCGCGCGATGCTTTCGCCGGTCGGGGCGTGGGGGCCCAGGCGCAGCAGCACGAATCCGCTGCCGAACAGGTCGAGCGTCGAACGGCCGTCCGGCAGCCAGGCATGGGGCGCACGGGCGCCCGGCCGCGCCGTCTGCGCGTAGGTCGATGTCGGTAGCGGCGGCGCCGGCGTGCCGTCCGGCGCGACGATCGGCGAGCCGTCGTAGCGATAGCCGAGGTGGAAGCCGATGGTGAACCATTCATGCCGCATGGTCTCGCTGAACCAGCGGCCGTAATCCTCGCGCGCGGCATCGCCGGCAGGGCCGGCCTGGAAGATTTCGGGCGGCGGCAAACGCTGGCGCGTGGCGAGCATGCGGCCGAGATTCGAGCTCGCCTCCGTGACGTTGCGCACGGCGACGGGCCGGCGCTCGGCCTCGTAGGAGCGGAGCAGCGAGCGCCCGGCCCAGCCGCGCACGGCGGCTGCGAGCTTCCAGCCGAGATCGACGGCGTCCTGGATGCCGGTATTCATCCCGAAGCCGCCGGTCGGCGACATCAGGTGGGCGGCATCACCGGCGATGAAGACGCGCCGCGTGCCGTAGCTGTCGGCGACGAGCTCGCGCCGAACCCAGCGCATGACCGAGAGAATCTCGTAGTCGAAGTCGCGCCCAACGGCACGCCGCAGCGCCCCTTGGATCTCGGCTTCGCCGTGCGTCACCTTGTCGGCCGTGCCGACGATCGACAAGCGGAAGCGGTCGCCGCCGTTGATCGCCACGATGGTGAGCCAAGTGCCCTCCGGTCCGATGAAAATGAAGCGGTAGGCCTTGCCTTTGTCATGCAGCGAGGGAAAGTCGGCGCAGCGGAACAGCACGTTGGTGGTGTAGGTCAGCGCCGGGTTGCCGCTCATGGTGATGCCGGCGCCCTCGCGCACCAGGCTCCCGCCGCCATCGGTGCCGACGAGATAATCGGCGGAGATTTCCCGGATCGCGCCGGTGGCGGTGTCGCGTAGCTCCGCGGTTACGCCGCCGGTCGTTTCCGCGAACGAAAGGAGCTCGCTGCGATAGCACAGGCGCACATGCGCGAAGCTCCGCACGAAGCGCTGCAGGATCGGGTCGAACATGTCCTGCGGCACGCGTTCGCGTTTCTGCGGACTCTGCGGCGGGCATTTCTCCTGCGCCCGTCCCGGGAATGTTTCGCGCCCGAGCTCATAGCCGTCGAGGGATGTGACGTAGACGCAGTCCTGCGGATAGTCGCCCGGATAGGGCGCGTCGCGCACCCAGTCTGCGATGCCCCAGCGCCGGCAGAACTCCATGGTGCGCGGGCCGACGATGTCCATCTTCGGCTGCTCGATCGCGCCGTCGGTCTTCTCGATCAGCGTGCAGCCAACGCCGCGCCAGCCGAGATCGCCCGCCAAGGCCAACCCCACGGGTCCGGCACCCACGATCAAGACCGGCGTGTGGTCGGTCAAATGCTCACCCCTGTGCTTCGGTTGCGCCGCTTGCCGCCCGTCCTTTTCACCGCAAGCAAGATGGCCCATTATAATCCATGAAAAACCCATTGAGCATTAGCGCTCACGTCGAGCCGACATCATGCGATGGCGTATCTACACGGATCGGCTGCTCGTGCTCGCCATCATCCTGGCGGGGTGGCAGGTCGGGAGTTTCTTCGTCGGTCCTTATTGGCTCAGCTCACCCGCCGCCGTGGCGGCGCGCTTTACGGCGCAGATCTGGAGCGGAGAGTTGCTCATCCAGGGCGGCTACACCATCGAGGAATCGCTCGTCGGCACGGTGGTCGGAGGAGTACCGGCGGTGCTGCTGCCGTTCCTGCTGCGCCGTCACCCCGTGATGGTCGCGATCCTCGATCCATTCATGGTCGGCGGCTACGGCGCCCCCAAGCTCGCCTTCGCCCCGTTGTTCATCCTCTGGTTCGGCATCGGCATCGAATCCAAGATCGCGCTGGTGGCGGGCGTGGTTTTCTTCATCGTCTATTTCAACACGCTGTCCGGGGTGCGCGCGCTCGATCCGCGGCTGGTGCAGATGGCGCAGATCGCAGGCGCGGGCGAACGGCACGTGGCGCGGCATATCGTTTTCCCCGCGGCGGCGCCGCATATCCTTTCCGGCTTCCGGATCGCGGTGCCTTACGCCATCGGCGGCGCGATCATCGCCGAGCTGATCTCGTCGAACCGCGGGCTGGGCTATCTGGTGCAGACCGGGGCCATGAATTTCGACACCACTTCGGTGTTTTCCGCCATCCTCGCCGCCACCCTCATCGTGCACGCCGCCAACTGGCTGCTCAACGGCGCCGAACGCGCGCTGCTGCGCTGGCGGCCACCGTCGCAGGCCATGCTCGACGCCGAGACCTGAAAATGGGCGACGCACCGCTCCTCGAGATCAAGGGTCTCGGCAAGCGCTTTCCCGGACGCCAGCGGCGCGAGCCGTCGCCGTGGGTAATCCAGGGCCTGTCGTTTTCCGTCTGCCCGGGCGAGTTCCTGACCATCGTCGGGCCCTCGGGCGCAGGCAAGTCGACCTTGCTCAACATGATCGCGCAGATCGATACCGTGAGCGACGGCGAGATCGTGTTCAACGGCCAGGCGGTGACGTCGCGCGACGCGCGCGCCCTGCGTCCCGGCTGCGGCCGCAGCATCGGTTACGTGACCCAGGACGACAACCTGCTGCCCTGGCGCACCACCATGGACAACGTCCTGTTCCCGATCGAGGTGCAGGGCCGGCTGAATGACGAGACGCGCGCGCACGCCGAAATGCTGGTCCGCGCCGTGGGGCTCGACGGCTTCGAACGTTACTACCCGCACGAACTGTCGGGCGGCATGCGCAAGCGTGCGGCCCTTATCCGCACGCTCGCCTACGACCCGCCCGTCATCCTGATGGACGAGCCGTTCGCCGCGGTGGACGCGCAAACGCGCACGCAGCTGCACGCCGACCTGCTCAGGCTCTGGAGCCTCAAGCGCAAGACCATCATTTTCGTCACCCACGACATCGCCGAGGCGATCGCCCTGGGTGACCGCGCCCTGGTGCTGAGCCGGCAGCCGGCGCGGATCGCCGCCGAGCATGTCATCCCGATCCCGCGGCCGCGCAAGGTCGAGGACATTTTCGCGCTCGAAGGTTTCGCCGCGATCTACGAGCGCATCCGGGCAGCCATCCAATGACGCAGGCCGATTTGACCGCCCCCATCGCATCCGCAGCGCCGGCCGCGTCGCGCAAGTGGATGGTGTTCGGCGGCCGCCTCCTGCTCGCTCTGCTGCTGCTGCTGGCATGGGAGCTGAGCGCCCGCACGTTCGGCTCGCTGTTCTTCGCCGCGCCGCTCGACGTAGTCGTGCGGATCGCCGAGCTGGCGCAAAGCGGAACGCTGTTCGCCGACGTCGCGTCGACGCTGCGCGTCTCCGCGCTCGGCTTCGCCATCGCCTGCGTTGCCGGCGTCCTGCTGCCGTTCCTGCTGCATCGCGCACCGCGCGTGAGCGAGGCGGTCGAGCCCTACATCATGGCCTCGATGGGCATTCCCAAATACGCGCTTGCGCCCTGGCTCATTCTCTGGTTCGGCATCGGCGACCTGCCCAAGCTCGTGGTCGTGACGCTGATGGTGTTCTACATCATCTTCATCACCACCTCGGCGGGCATTCGCGCCGTCGATCGACGCCTGATCGCCATGGCGCGGGTCGCCGGCGCCGGCGAGCTGGTGATCGCGCGCGAGATCATCTTCAAGTCGCTTCAGCCGTTTTTCTTCACCGGGCTGAAAGTAGCCTTGCCACGGGCGGTCAGCGCCACCATTGTCGGAGAGTTCCTGGTTGCCACCCAGGGGGTCGGGTACTACATCGAGCACTCCCGCCAAGTCTCCGATACCGTCGGTGTGTTCGCAGGCATCGTGGTTGCGATGGCGCTGGTCCTGGCGATCAATGCCGCGGTGAATGTGGTGGAACGGCGCGCGCTCGGCTGGCGACCGGTCGAACGCGACATGGAGCTGTGAATGAAGCTCGCAAGCTATATTGCGGACGGCAAGCAGCGCTTCGGCGTCGTTGCCGGCGACGGCGTGATCACCTTGAACGAGCGGCTCGGCGGCCGCTACCGGAGCTTGCGCGAGGCGCTGGCGATTGGCGGGCTGGCCGAGATCAGAAAGGGCGTCGAGGGCGCCGGGCCCGATCACCAGCTTGGCGCTATCGCGTGGTTGCCGCCGATTCCCGACCCGGAGAAGATCCTCTGCGCCGGCATCAACTACCGTTCGCACGCCGCCGAGACCGGGCGCGAGTTGCCGAAGCAGCCGAGCATGTTCATCCGCCTCGCCAATACGCTGACCGGCCACGAGGGCGAGATGATCCGCCCCTCGGTGTCGCAAAGCTTCGACTTCGAGGGTGAGCTCGCGGTGATCATCGGCCGTGGCGGCCGCCATATCCCGGTCGAGCGCGCCCTCGAGCACGTCGCCGGCTATACCTGCTTCGTCGACGGCAGCGTCCGCGACTACCAGAAGTTCTCCGTGACCTCGGGAAAGAATTTTCCCGGTACCGGCCCGCTCGGACCCTGGATCGTCACTGCCGACGACATTCCGGATCCGAAGCGACTCACGCTCACCACCCGCCTCAACGGGCAAGAGGTGCAGAAATCCGGCACCGATCTGCTGATCCATTCCGTGCCGCAGATCATCGCCTTCTGCTCCGACTTCACGCCGCTCTCGCCGGGCGATGTCATCGCGACCGGCACGCCCGAAGGCGTCGGTCACCGCCGCAATCCCCCGCTGTGGATGAAGCCGGGCGACGTGCTCGAAGTCGAGATTTCCGGCATCGGAACCCTGCGCAACCGCATCGTGGACGAGACGGCGTGATGCAACTCGCAGGTATCTCGTGCTGAGGCGCGCGCGACGTGCGCTCCTCGAAGCAGGCGGCCCGAGCGCAATGGATGCCGCAACCGTCAGGCGGGTGACGTAGACGTGCCCATGTTCACCAATCTCGGCGGCCTCATTCGCCGCGAGCGCGACCTGAGCAAGACCGCGATCATCGACCTCGGCGGCGAGGCGGCCGCGCGCGAGATCAGCTTCGCCCGGCTCGACGCCATGGCCAACGCGGTCGCCCGCGCCCTGGCAGCGCGCGGCATCGCCCGCGGGGATCGGGTCGCCATTCTCTCCGCCAACCGCGCCGAATATCTCGCCGCCTATTACGGCATCATGCGCGCCGGCCTGATCGCGGTGCCGGTGAATTTCAAGTTCCCGCGCCGGACCATTCATTTCATCCTGCGCGATGCCGGCGCCAAGCTCGTGTTCTGCGATATGCCGCGCCGCGCCGACGTTCCGGCGGATATCCCCTCGGCGCATTTCGGCGACGAAGGACCGGAAGGCTTCGATGCTTTCCTCGATCCCGGCCCGTTCGCGCCGGTGGCGCCGTGTGAGCGCGAGCCCGCGATGTTCCTTTACACCTCGGGCTCGACCGGGACGCCGAAGGGCGTCGTGCTCTCGCACCGGAGCCACATCTGGGTGGTGGAAACGCGACTCGCGGCCGACCTCGACCGCCACCGCTACCTCATCGCCGCCCCGCTCTATCACATGAACGCGCTCGCGCTCGCCAAGCTCGCTTGCGCCGCCCATGCCACGATCGTGCTGCTGCCGCAATTCGCCGCCCGCGCCTATATCGAAGCGATCGAGCGCTATCGCTGCACCTGGCTCACCGCGGTGCCGCCGATGATCGCCATGATGCTGCGTGAGCAGGAGCTGCTCGCGCGCACCGATCTCTCGAGCGTCGAGTTCGTCCGCATGGGTTCGGCGCCGGTCAGCCACGGCCTGATGGAAGCGATCCGCGAGGCCTTGCCGCGCGCTTCGGTGACCAACGCCTACGGCACCACCGAGGCCGGCCCCGTCGTGTTCGGCCCGCACCCGCGCGGCCTGCCGCAGCCGGAGATGTCGGTCGGCGTCCCGCATCCGCAGGTCGCGTTGCGGCTCGTCGGTGATACCGGCCGCGACGCCGTCGAAGGCGTGCTCGAGATGAAATGCCCGGCGCTCATGAACGGCTATCACAACCGCCCGGAGATGACGCCGCCGTTCACTGCCGACGGGTTCTACGTCACCGGCGACGTGTTCCGGCGCGACGCCGACGGCTTTCACTATTTCGTCGGCCGCACCGACGACATGTTCGTCTCGGGCGGCGAGAACATCTACCCTTCCGACGTCGAGCGCATGCTGGAGCGCCATCCCGACGTGGCGCAGGCCGCGGTCGTGCCGATCGACGATGAGATCAAGGGGCAAAAGCCGGTCGCCTTCGTCGTGGCGAAGGGGGGACGCCGTCCCAGCGAGGACGAGATCAAGCGTTTCGCGCTCGCCAACGCACCCGCCTACGCCCATCCGCGCTTCGTCTGGTTCGCCGACGAGCTGCCGCTCGCTTCGACCAACAAGATCGACCGCAACGCGTTGCGCCGATTGGCGCAGGAGCGGATGGGAAGCGGCCCGTCCTGAGCGCGCCCGGTCGGGTGCCGCTGCCGCCGCCCTGGTTCTCGACATAGAGGTTCCCGAGCAGCGATTTCACCCGCTCGGCCCATCGCCGGGCGACGACGTCGTTCACCCCGCCGGCCGAGAACGCCACCATCAACTTGACCGGGCGCTCCGGATAGTTGCCCTGCGCGGGTGCGGACGGGGGGCGAGCGCGCCGGCCGCCAGCGCTGCCGATGCAAGCGCCAGGAGTTCACGCCGGTGCATTTCGTCCTCGCTTTCAGGAATGCGCATTCGCCGAAGCTTATGGCACGTGCGGCGGCAAGGGCGAGCCCGTTTCTTGAGCAAGCGCATCATGGTCGTCACCACGAATGCGAGTGGGCGACGAAGTGGCGGTCCCCGGGCGTCCTCCCCTCGCCGCTTGCGCCGCCATGGCCGCACGCGAATACTCGTAAGCATGACCAAGCCGGCGGCTAGACTTCGGTGATCCGGCAACAGCCTTCCGCGGCGGATCGCCGGCTTCCCCTGGGCGAGGAGATCTTCCTCGACCATGTCGGTCACTTCGTGCGTGATCCGCAGGCGGCGAGCCAGGCGCTCGCGCGCGCGGGCTTTGCCCCGACGCCGGTGTCCATCCAGGTCAATCCCGCCGCCGACGGCAGCCGGCGTCTCACCGGCACCGGCAATGTGACCGCGATGTTGTCGCGGGGTTACATCGAAGCGCTGTTCAAGACCGCCGACACGCCGCTCGGGCGCGAGCTGGAGACAGCATTGGTGCGTCATCCCGGCGTGCACCTCGCCGCCTTCGCGGTGGCCGACGCCGCCGCGGCGCACCGCCGGCTCGCCGATGCCGGCTTTCGCGTGCAGCCGCTCCTCGACATGCAGCGCCCGGTCGACACCGGCGGACCGCCCGGAATCGCAGCCTTCACCCTCGCGCGCCTGCAGCCGGGGGAAATGCCGGAGGGACGCATCCAGATCCTCACCCACCGCAGCGAGGCGATGATTTGGCAACCGCGCTGGCTCTCGCATCGCAATGGCGCGCAGGCGCTCACCAGCGTCGTGATCGCGGTCGCCGACCCGCAGGAAGCGGCCGCGCGCTTCGCGCGCTTCACCGGCCGGGGCGCGACATGCTCGGAGGGCGGACAGATGATTGCGCTCGAGCGCGGCTGCCTGCATCTGCTGAGCGCCGACGCCTTCAGCCGCCGGTTGCCGGATATCGCCATTCCCTCGCTGCCTTTCGCCGGCGCCTACGGGATCCGGGTGGCGTCGCTGACGCAGCTCGAGGACCTCCTGAGGCGCGCCGGCCTGAGCATGCGGCGCGGCGAGCGGGACCTGGTCGTCCCCTTCCCCGCGGAGCTCGGGCACGGGGCATGGCTGTTTACGCAATGAGCCGACGAATTTCGGCCGAATGCGCATCGTCTCCCGATATTGTTCCGGGACAGGCGGCCGGCTGACGCTATAGTCCTGCCCAAAATAATTTTCTCCCGCGTGTCACGGGGGAGCGGGAGGTTCTCTCGACAGCTCCAAGCATGTTCGTGTTGGACCCGTCGCTTGATGGCGCCGATGCTTGAAGACCTCCTGCAACGCCGGCCTTACAACGCCGCGCGCGATTTCGTCGACGCCAACGTCGCGCGCGGCCTCGGCGACAAGATCGCATTCATTGATGCCGCACGCGCGCTGACCTATGCCGAGCTGCAGGCGGGCTCCTGCCGTTTTGCATCCGGGCTGAAGGCGCTCGGCCTCGGCGAGGAAAACCGCGTCATCCTCGTCCTCCACGATACCGTCGATCATCCCGTCGCGTTCTGGGGAGCGATCCGCGCCGGCATTATTCCCATCCCCATCAACACGCTGCTCACCGCCGAGCAATACGCCTATCTGTTCGCCGACAGCCGCGCCGCAGCGGCGGTCGTGGCTGCCCCGCTCGCACCCACGCTGATGTCGCTCCGCCATCGCCTGCCGCACCTGCGCGCGCTGATCGTGGCCGGGGCAGACGCCGCCGAGCGGACGCAGCTGCGCGAGGCGATCCTGTTCGAAGACGTATTGGCGAAAGGCGAGCCGGTGCCGTTCGCCGCAGCGACGATGTCGGACGAGGTCGCGTTCTGGATGTACACGTCGGGCTCGACCGGCGATCCCAAGGCGGTCAAGCACGTGCACACCAGCCTGATGGCCGTGGCCAGGCTGATGGGCCAGGGCGTCATCGGTATCGGCGCAGACGACGTGGCGTTCTCGGCGGCGAAGCTCTCCTTCTCCTACGGGCTCGGCAACGCCATGGCGTTCCCGCTCTCGGTCGGCGCGAGCGCGG
This sequence comes from Xanthobacteraceae bacterium, assembly GCA_049579765.1. Classification (GTDB taxonomy): domain Bacteria; phylum Pseudomonadota; class Alphaproteobacteria; order Rhizobiales; family Xanthobacteraceae; genus VAZQ01. Next base: position 5,983 of record JBAUOM010000531.1, on the reverse strand, counting down.
TGTTGCTGCCGGACCGGCCGACGCCGCAAGCCGTGCTCGCGACCCTGCGCCGGCATCGCCCGACGATTTTCTATGCGGTGCCGTCGCTCTACGCGGCGTTGCTGGCGCAGCCCGGCATCGGCCGCGGCGCCGGCTCCGACCGCTTGCGGCTGTGCATTTCGGCCGGCGAGGCGCTGCCGGCCCATCTCGGCGAGCGCTGGCGGGCGGTGGTGGGGGTCGACGTGCTCGACGGACTCGGCTCGACCGAGATGCTGCAGACTTTCCTCAGCAACCGGCCGGGCGACGTGCGCTACGGATCGACCGGCAAGCCGGTGCCGGGATACGACGTGAAGATCGTCGACGAGGGCGGGCACGAGCTCCCGCCCGGGGAGATCGGCGAGCTCGTGGTGCGCGGGCCCTCCGCCGGCGAAGGCTACTGGAACCAGCGCGCCAAGAGCCGGCGCACCTTTGCCGGCGAATGGACCTATACCGGCGACAAATATCGGTGCGACGCGGACGGCTATTACTACTACTGCGGGCGCACCGACGACATGTTCAAGGTCAACGGCATGTGGGTGTCGCCGTTCGAGGTCGAGGCGGCGCTCGCCTCGCACGAAGCCGTACTCGAAGCCGCCGTGATCGGCGAGGAGGACGGCGACGGGCTGGTAAAGCCCAAGGCCTTCATCGTGCTCAAGCAGGGCTATGCCGCGAACGAGCAACTGCTGGAGACGCTGCGGGCGCACGTGAAGGAGCGCGCCGGTCCGTGGAAATATCCGCGCTGGATCGACATCCGGCCCGACCTGCCGCGCACGGCCACCGGAAAAATCCAGCGTTTCAAGTTGCGCGGTTGACGGACGACCCGCGCCGTTCGCGCCGCCGATGGTCGTCGCCGATCGGCTCGCGAATGCTTCCCCCTCGGCGATTTTGCATGGCATGAGCGCCTGCGCGAGAGGCGGTGAGCACAATTTTTCGGCAGATGCACTCTTGCGCGCATTATCGGCGAGCGGCGCGATTGCGGCGATTTGTAGACAAATCAACCCACGACGTTGAAAAACAGCCTGCGCCGTCAACAATCGCTAGGCACAATTTTTTAGCAGCGGCTTCCTTTCGCATATTGCCGTGGGGAACCGGCGAGTATCCAATTGGCACAAAGGTTGCTGATTCGCGATCAGGTGGCGCAGGGCGCTTCAATCGCGGTTGAAGGCGTTTGCGCTCCAGCAATCGGTCAACGGGATCACGAGAGGGCTCATGTACAACGATTCTCTGTTCAACGCCTTTGCCCGCTCCTTCGAGGCTCGGCGCGAGACGGACATGCCAATCGCGGAGTACTTGGAGTCCTGTCGCGGCGATCCGATGCGATACGCCAACGCGGCGGAACGCATACTGGCCGCCATCGGCGAGCCCCAGATGATCGACACGGCCAAGGACCCCCGCCTTGGCCGAATTTTCTTGAACCGGACGATACGGGCCTATCCCGCCTTCACCGGCTTCTACGGGATGGAGGAGACGATCGAGCGCATCGTCTCGTTCTTCCGGCACGCGGCGCAGGGGCTCGAGGAGCGCAAGCAGATCCTTTATCTGCTCGGGCCGGTCGGCGGGGGCAAGTCGTCGCTGGCGGAGCGGCTCAAGTCGCTCATGGAGGTCCACCCGATCTACGTGCTCAAGGCCGGCGACGAGCTCAGCCCGGTGTTCGAAAGTCCCCTGGGTCTGTTCGATCCGGAGACGATGGGACCGATCATCGAGGAACGCTACGGCATCCCGCGGCGGCGCTTGAACGGGCTCATGAGCCCCTGGTGCCTCAAGCGACTGGAGGCGTTCGGCGGCGACATCTCCCGCTTCCGGGTCGCCAAGATTCAGCCCTCGCGCCTGCGCCAGATCGCGATCGCCAAGACCGAGCCCGGCGACGAGAACAACCAGGACATCTCCTCCCTCGTGGGCAAGGTCGACATCCGCAAGCTGGAGACGTTCGCGCAGAACGATCCCGACGCCTACAGCTATTCGGGCGGCCTCAATCGCGCCAATCAGGGCATTCTCGAATTCGTCGAGATGTTCAAGGCGCCGATCAAGATGCTGCATCCGCTGCTCACCGCAACGCAGGAGGGCAACTACATCGGTACCGAGAACATCGGTGCCGTCCCCTTCTCCGGCATCATTCTCGCGCACTCGAACGAGGCGGAATGGCAGAGCTTCAAGAGCAACAAGAACAACGAAGCCTTCATCGACCGCATTTGCGTCATCAAGGTGCCGTACTGCCTGCGGGTGACCGAGGAGCAGAAGATCTACGAGAAGCTGATCCAGGGCTCCGAGCTCAGCCGCGCGCCATGCGCCCCGGCGACGCTGGAGACGCTGGCGCGCTTCACCGTGCTCTCCCGCCTGCGCAAGCACGAGAACTCGACCGTGTTCGCGAAGCTGCGGGTCTACGACGGCGAAAGCCTGAAGGAATCCGACCCCAAGGCACGCAGCGTGCAGGAGTACAAGGACGCCGCCGGCGTGGACGAAGGCATGGACGGGGTCTCGACGCGTTTCGCCTTCAAGGTCTTGGCCGCGACGTTCAACCACGACACGGCGGAGGTCGGCGCCGATCCGGTCCACCTCATGTACGTGCTCGAGCAGGCGATCCGCCGCGAGCAGCTGAGCGAGGAGACCGAGAAGCGCTACGTCGAATTCATCAAGGCCGAGCTCGCTACGCGCTACGCGGAATTCATCGGGCACGAGATCCAGAAGGCCTATCTCGAATCGTACGCGGACTACGGGCAAAACCTGTTCGACCGCTACGTCGACTACGCCGACGCCTGGATCGAAGACCAGGACTTCAAGGATCCGGACACTGGTCAACTGCTCGACCGCGAGCTGCTCAACCAGGAGCTGACCAAGATCGAGAAGCCGGCCGGGATCGCCAATCCGAAGGACTTCCGCAACGAGATCGTCAAATTCTCGCTGCGCTCGCGCGCGCATAACGGCGGCAAGAACCCGTCTTGGACAAGCTACGAGAAGATCCGCGAGGTGATCGAGAAGCGGATGTTCTCCCAGGTCGAGGACCTGCTGCCCGTCATTTCTTTCGGATCCAAGAAGGACGGCGAGAGCGAGAAGAAACACGGCGAGTTCGTCCGGCGCATGGTGGGGCGCGGCTACACCGAGCGCCAGGTTCGCCGCCTGGTCGAATGGTACATGCGCGTAAAGCAAGCCGGCTGAGCCGGGTGCGAAAGCGGCCATGCACATCGTCGATCGGCGTCTGAACCCGGGCAGCAAGAGCCTCGAGAACCGCCAGCGATTTCTGCGCCGAGCCAAGGCGGTGGTGCAGCGCGCGGTAAAGCACTCCTCGCAGAGCCGCGATATCCGCGACGTGTTGCAGGGCGGGGAGGTCAGCATTCCGCTCGACGGAATGGATGAGCCGCGTCTTCATCGGAGCGCCGGCGGCACCCGCGACCAAGTGCTGCCGGGCAACAAGAAATTCGTCGAGGGCGATATGCTCCCGCGCGCGAGCGAGGGCGGCGGCAAGCCCAAGGAGGCCGGCGAAGGCGACAGCGAGGACGCATTCCGCTTCGTCCTGACCCGCGAGGAATTTCTCGATCTGTTCCTCGACGACCTCGAGCTGCCAGACCTCGCCAAGCGACGGCTCGCCGAGGCGGAGCATGAGGGCATCCGCCGCGCCGGCTACGCCGTCTCCGGTTCGCCCGCGAATATCGCCGTCGGCCGTACCATGCGGATCGCAATGGCGCGCCGGATCGCGCTGCGCCGGCCGCGGCCCGAAGCGATCGAGCGACTCGAGGCGGAGAGCGCCGACTGCGAGGACGAACGCCGTGCCGAGCTGCGGGCGGAGATCGAGGCGCTCAAGGCCAAGATCCGGCGCATCCCGTACATCGATCCGATCGACATTCGCTATCGCCGTTTCGAGAGCGAGCCCAAGCCCATCGCCCAGGCGGTCATGTTCTGCCTCATGGACGTGTCCGGTTCGATGTCGGAGCACATGAAGGATCTCGCCAAGCGATTCTACATGCTGCTCTACGTCTTTCTCACGCGCCGCTACCGCCACGTCGAGATCATCTTCATCCGTCATACCGACAAAGCCGAAGAGGTGGACGAGGAGACCTTCTTCCGCAGCCCGGCCTCGGGCGGAACGTTGGTTTCGAGCGCGCTGGAAACGATGCACGCCATCGTCAGGACGCGCTATCGCCCGGCGGACTGGAACATCTACGCGGCGCAGGCGTCGGACGGCGACAACTCCCACTCCGACGGAGAGATGACCGCGCGGCTTCTCAGCAGCGCGATCCTCCCGGTCACGCAGTATTTCGCCTATCTCGAGGTCGGCGAATCCGGTCATTCGAGTTCCATGCCTGACTCTGCCCTGTGGACGCTCTATCAGCGCTTGCGCGCCGGCGGGGCGCCGCTCTCCATGCGCAAGGTCAGCAACCGCGGCGAGATCTTTCCGGTTTTCCATGAGCTTTTCCAGCGGCGTCGGGGAAAAGAGAGGGCCGCGCCATGACCGCCATGACGGCGACCGGACGCCTCTACCGGGGCGCCGACTGGGATTTCTCCATCCTCCAGCGCGTGCACGACGCCTGCGAGGAGATCGCGCTCGGCGAGCTCGGCCTCGACGTCTATCCTAACCAGATCGAGGTGATCACCGCCGAGCAGATGCTCGATGCCTATTCCTCGATTGGAATGCCCCTGTTCTACAAGCACTGGTCCTTCGGCAAGCATTTCGCCCATCACGAGGCGTTCTATCGCCGGGGTCTCAGGGGACTTGCCTACGAGATCGTGATCAACAGCTCGCCGTGCATTTCCTACCTCATGGAGGAGAACACGGCGACGATGCAGACATTGGTCATCGCCCATGCCGCGTTCGGCCACAATCATTTCTTCAAGAACAACTACCTGTTCAAACAGTGGACGGACGCCGAGGGCATCCTCGACTACCTGAACTTCGCCAAGGGCTACGTCGCACACTGCGAGGAGCGCCACGGCCAAGTCGCGGTCGAGCGCACGCTCGACGCGGCGCACGCGCTGATGTCGCACGGTGTTCACCGCTACCCCGGCAAGAAGAAGCTCGACTTGCGCCAGGAGGAGAAGCGCGCGCGCGAACGCCGCACGCATGAGGAACGCGTCTTCAACGATCTCTGGCGCACCGTCCCGGCCGGACCGGGCAAGAGCGCATCCGAGCTCAGCGTGGAGCGGCGCCGCGCGCTGCTCGGATTGCCGCAGGAAAATATACTCTATTTTCTCGAGAAGTCGGCGCCGCGCCTGCACCCCTGGCAGCGCGAACTACTGCGCATCGTGCGCCACATCGCGCAGTACTTCTACCCGCAGGGGCAAACCAAGGTGATGAACGAGGGTACTGCGACCTACGTGCACTATCGCATCATGAACCGCCTGCACGAGGACGGCCGCATCTGCGACGGAGACTTCCTCGAGTTCCTGCAATCGCATACCAACGTAGTGTTCCAGCCGGGCTTCGACGACCCGCGCTTCTCCGGCTTCAACCCCTACGCGCTGGGTTTCGCCATGATGCAGGACCTCGAAAGGATCGTCGCCGATCCCGACGACGAGGACCGCGAGTGGTTCCCCGACATCGCCGGCACCAAGGACGTCATGACGGTCCTGCGCGAGATCTGGGCCAACTATCGCGACGAAAGCTTCATCGCCCAGTTCCTCAGCCCGCGCCTGATGCGGCACATGCGCATGTTCCACCTGCACGACGACCCCGACGAGAGCGCCGGCATCAAGGTCGAGGCGATTCACGACGAGCGCGGCTATCGCCGCATCCGCCGCCAACTTGCCCGACAATTCGACGTCGGCTGGACCGATCCCAACATCGAGGTGGTCGACGTCGATCTCGCCGGCGACCGGCGCCTGCTGCTGCGCCACGCCGTCGTGGATGGAGCCTTGCTCGAGGAGGAGGATGCCAAGCGCGTGCTCCAGCATCTCGCCGATCTCTGGAGTTACGACGTGCTGCTGCACGAGGTCGATACCGCCGACAGCGTGCTCAGGGAGCACGTGGCGAGCC
>JBAUOM010000530.1:0-2030 GCA_049579765.1 Xanthobacteraceae bacterium | reverse complement strand
AAGTCGGGCATCGGTCAGGCCGTCGACCGGCAGCAGCACCGCCGCTTCCGCGGCCGATTTCACAATAACCGGCCGCCCCGACCGAAACTCGGCCAGGCCCCGCTCGACTCCGACCTGTTCGGGCGCGCCGAACAGGGCGGATCTCCCACTCGCACTCATGTCAGCCCACACACTTGGGACGCGCCCGGCTCGGACCGCATCGCCAAAGTAACAATGCGCTCCGGTAGGGTTTATTCCATTGATGATACGCGTTTGCAGTCACCGTCCCGGGAAATATCATGGCATGCTGCGGCCGGCTCCGAAAGCCGGTACGCGCGATAATGGCCGACGGACGGCCCGCAGGGACGGATCGAGATGACATCGCTGCTCCCTGAACACGATCGCGTGTCCTCCGCGGCGTCCTCCTGGGCGCCGGTGCCCCAAGCGTTTCGGAGCGCGGAAGGTTCCCTTCCCCAACCATGGGAGGACGTTTTTGGACCGCTGCGGCGCAGCACGATCGACGATCTGGTGCTGGTCGGACAATGCGGCCAATCGATCGACGCCCGGGTCGCAACATCGAGTGGACACTCCCACTACATCAACGGCGAGGGCGGCCTCGCCCATCTGCATCGCTTACGGGCGCTGGTCGACGCGGTCGTGATCGGGATAGGTACGGTGATCCTGGACGACCCGCTGCTGACCGTCCGGCGGGTCGCAGGACCGAGCCCGGCGCGCGTGATCGTCGATCCGCGCGGCCGCTTGCCCGCTGGTGCGCGCGTGCTGGCGGCGGATGGTATCCGGAGGCTAGTGATCACGGTCGCGGACACGTCGGCGCGGCTTCCAGACGGCGTCGAGACCGTGCCGCTCGCCGGCGACAATGGCCGGCTGCCGCCGGCGGCGATCGTCGCCGCGCTCGCCGCCCGCGGCTTCCGTCGCATTCTGGTCGAAGGCGGCGCCGATACGGTCTCGCGCTTCGTCGCCGCCCGCTGTCTCGACCGGCTGCACATCCTCGTCGCTCCGATCATCCTCGGCACCGGACGAGCGAGTCTCACGCTGCCGGCGATCGAGCGGGTCGACGAGGCGGTGCGCGCGCCGATGCGCGCCCACGTTCTCGACGGCGACGTGCTGCTGGACTGCGATCTCAGCGCTCAGCGCGTGCCGATCGGCCGGGCGAAAATGTCCACGTGACCGACGCGCAGGCGCGAACGCCCCTCGGCCAGACAGACGCGACGCGCGGCGAGCCAGCTTTCGACCTCGGCCCCCGCCAGGCCCGTCGCCAGCGGCGCCAGCTCGGCCCAGCCGGTGAAGATTGCGTCCTGGACCGCCCGATCGTCCGGCCCGCATATCCAATCTGCGCGGCCCTGCACGACGGAATAGCCGAAATGCTCGAACCGTTCCGCGGCACGCGCTGCGGCCGTCGGTCCGAGCGCCGGACCGAAGCCCTTGTCGGTGCGCTGATGCCGGTTGAAGCCGGCGAGCAGCTCGCTGTCGAGCGGCCTCGCCGGCTCGATCATGGCTCGTCCGTCATAGCTGAGCGCCGCATAGACCGGCAGTCTGCGTGCCGCCGCTTCGACGGCGAGACGATCGAGCCATTCGGCCGAAACCAGGTCGAGCAGCGCCGATGCGGTGACGAGATCGAGCGGTCCGTCGAGCGCGAGCTCGAGATCGCGGGCGAGATCGACCGGCACGGCGGTGACGGTCAGCGCCGGCGCTCGCCCGGCCGTCGCGGCCTCCGCCAGCAGGCTGAGATTGTTGTCGACCAGCCGCCAGCTCTGTCGCGGTGCAAGGTGGCCGGCGAGCGCGCGCAAGGTGGCGCCGGTGCCGCAGGCAAGATCGACGACCGCTATCGATGGGACACCAAGAAACGCAGCGGCGACCGCATCCAGCACGGCGGCGTTGCGGGCGGCGCGATCGTAGGACTCGCGCAGTTCCAGCCACTCGGCGGAAAAGGTGCTCACGCGATCGACTCCAGCACGCCGCCGAAGGTGATCGCCTGCTCCCGCCACGACGGAAACCGGGCGATGCGGGCAGCGGCGGCGAGCCGTTCGCGC